>JAFAXJ010000430.1 GCA_019241095.1 Verrucomicrobiota bacterium
TGATGGCAAACCTGACGAAGCGGGACATCGTGGTAAAAATCAGTAACGACAGCGGCATGGTTCAGCACCAAGTGTTCGCGGTCGTTCAGCAGACGCTCGATCTCATTACCGATAGCTTGGCGCGCGGTGAGGATGTGGAACTACGAAACTTTGGGATTTTCGAGGTCAAGTTGACGAAAGAACGGGTAGGTCGAAATCCGAATCAACCTGGAAGCAGCTTCAAAATCCCCCCAAGAGCGACAGTCAAATTCAAGGCGGGCAAAATCATGCGTCAGAAAGTTTCAAAACTGTCGCCAGCACTCAAACAAGCCGCCACCTTGAAAGCTCTCTAGAGTTTTTTTTCCTTTTTCCAATTAGCCGGCTCGATGATAGTTCTCTAGCTGCGTTAACATTTTCTCTAGACCTTTTGAAGGTCCGCTCTGCAAGCTGGCGTCGGGCGATGCCTGAGCTGGGTGCGAATTATCGCTGTTAAGGCGACGACCGCGACGCTTTTCTTCACGAATCTTTTCCGCTTTGATTTCGTGTCGCGTTTTGTTCTGAAGACGTGCTTCCAGTTCCTCGACTAAAAGCCTTCTTGCAAGAAATCGATTTAATCCTTGGCTATTTTCGCGACAACAACGCACGCGGATCCCGGTTGGTAAATGTTGTAAGTCCACTCCGACTCGGCGAAAAAACCTTTCCTGAAGATCGTGTTCCGAACAGCTGATGACTGTCATACGATCACGAAGGTACCTCGCTTTCTTTTCTGAGACTGGGAACCCAGGCACAATCGACCGTTAGCAAACGATCGCTAGATAGCAAAGATTTTTCCTAAGGGATATATGGACAAAATTCGTGTTCTTCCCGCGTCTATAGTTTACAATAAGACTTCCGGCCATGGAAACTTCAACAGAATTACTGACGACGAATCGCAAGGCTCTGACAATCAACCTTTCGGATGCCAAGTACGGCACGTTCGCTGAAATTGGCGCCGGACAAGAGGTCGCAAGGCAGTTCTTTCAAGCGGGAGGCGCGGCTGGGACCGTTGCCAAAACTATATCTGCCTACGACATGAAATTTAGTGATGCAATTTACGGAAAAACTGCCCGCTACGTTTCCAGGGAGCGTCTAGCGTTAATGCTGGACCACGAGTATCAGCTTTTGATCGAGCGTTTGGACGAGGTGCGAGGAGAACGATCCTGTTTTTTTGTGTTTGCAGATACGGTTGCGGCTAAAAGTTATCGCGGCCCGAACGAAGCGCACGGCTGGCTCGGAATGCGGTTTCAAGCGGAACCGCGTACACCCCCGAGCGACATCATTCTGCATGTTCGAATGTGGGACAAAGAAAACATTCTCCAGCAGCAAGCTTTGGGAATTGTAGGTGCCAATCTGGTCTATGGGGCATTTTTTTATTTGGATGACCAGGACAAGTTCATTCGATCGTTAGCCGATAATCTTACGGTAGCTCGAATCGAAGTGGACATGATCAACTTTGCAGGCCCCTTGTTTGCGCATGTCGATAACCGTTTGATGAGCCTGAAACTGGTTGAGTACGGACTTACGAACGCGGTGATGTTTGGTCCCAAAGGGGAGGTGCTGCAACCGTCGGAGATTCTATACAAAAAGAGTATCTTAGTCCAAAGAGGCAGCTTTAGACCAGTAACCCTTGTGAATGAGGATATGGTTCGCTGTGCCTTAGCCCAATTCCTTCAAGAACCAGAGGTAAAAGGGGTTGATGTTGTTGTTTTGATGGAAATCACCATGGCCAATTTGATGGCTTCCGGAAACATTGATTATGCCGACTTTTTGGCACGAGTCGACACACTTGCTGCCATGGGCAATAACGTCCTGATCTCCAACTATCTAGAGTTTTATCGCCTGATTTCTTATTTCCGCCGATACACGAAACTGATGATAGGGGTTGCTTTGGGGATCAACAACCTGCTCGAGATCTTTAACGAAAAGTACTACGAGAACCTGGAAGGAGGGATTCTCGAGTCTTTTGGGCGTCTATTTAAGAATCTTATCAAGCTGTATATCTACCCGATGCAGAAGAGCGCCTACGATCGGTACTGTATGTCTGATCCCGGCCGCGCCGCGCCGGCAGTTGGAGCAACTGACCACCCGCTTGCTATGGATGTCTGGATAAATGCCACAAATCTGCAGGTAGAGATGCATCTTCGTAATCTCTACGCTCATCTTTTGGAAAATCATTATCTTGCGCCGATTGTCGGGTTTGATTCCAAAACCATGGGCATCTTCTCGCGAGACGTACTGGCGAAAATACAAAGAGGCCAGGACGGTTGGGAGCCGATGGTTCCTGAAAAAGTGGCCGCGCTCATTAAAGAACGGCATCTTTTCGGATACAAGGCACATACGGAATTGCAAACAGCTTGATCTTGGTTTTCGAAGGAGTCGCTTTTCAGATCTAGGGCGTTGTAAACTCTCCTTGGGAGGGCGATAGGAAAAGTTTTGTGTCGTGATAGCCTTCAAGGATAGCACGTTGATGAACCCCCTGGAACAAAGGATCGGATATAAGTTCCGAAATACCCTGCTGCTTGCCGAAGCGCTTACTCACCCAAGCCTTGGCCACGAAACTCAGCGCCACCATTTCGATAACCAACGTCTGGAGTTCCTCGGGGACGCCGTCCTGCAGCTGATTTTTACCGAACATTTGTTTCGTTTGTTTCCCCAATTCAGTGAAGGACAACTAACTAAACTCAGATCTCGTCTGGTTTCGCGCGAGGGTCTCAAAGTCCACGCCATTAACATCGGCCTTGGAACTTATCTTATGATGGGCCGCGGCGAGGAAGCTAGCGGCGGGCGCAGACGCGCCTCCATTTTAGCGGATGCATTCGAAGCACTGGTCGGCGCCATGTATCTCGATAGCAACCTGGAGGTCGTTCGACGTTTCATTCTGGATGAGGCCCAAGAAGATATCCGGCGTCTAACACAGCAACCCCTTGAAGTTAACCCAAAAGGGCAGCTTCAGGAAATCCTCCAAGCGATTTCTCCTGAAAGCCCTATTTAC
>JAFAXJ010000532.1 GCA_019241095.1 Verrucomicrobiota bacterium
CATGTTCAGATAACGATGGGTCTGCAGCCAAGCTTCATGGATCTCGACGGCCAGGGCCCGGATCAGCCGTAGACAACTCTGCGGGTTGGGAAAGATGCGCACCACCTGGGTTCGGCGAAAGAGGGTCTTCGTTTAGGAAAGAGTTGTTGGGACACTAACGGTATGTTCATGCGCTCGAGCACGGAAAGACCGGCAAACGGCCAGACCCACTGGAGAGGTATTTCTGCTGAGAATTAAGTCAAACTGCTGATCAATGTGTATATTTTAGTTTGACATAGGCTCCGCTCCATGCATTTGCTTGGAAGCGTGAAATTCAAACTGCGGGCCTGATGAGGCTATGGCTGCGAACGAGAACACGTCGTTCTTTCAACTCGCTGGCCCCGATGATAACGTGCTTTTTTTCTCGGGTCCGCCGCAGACCATCACCGGAATCATCCCCGTCGTTAATATCAGCTCTGAAGACCAGAAGATTCGGAGTATAACGATAAAGTCGAACAAGTTGCGGGGCGCGGGTGGTGTCCCGCTTAGCGAAATTCCTTTCCGAGCGCGTTTACGTGGCGGGCAACAAGCGAACCTGCGGGCCAGGCTCCCTGTAGATCCTCTCACGCCTCCCGGTAGCTACGAATTCGAAGTCACAATCGGTTCGCGCAAATTGCCCGCGGTCGCCCACATTCCGGAGGTTATCGATTTGCGCATACTACCTGGGGAGATCACCATTGTCGCGAGTCCAAAGACTTCCTCCTACACTCGGAGCGTCGTGGCTGAAAATAGAGGCAATGTGTCTTTACTGACGGGCAATCAATGCGAGGTGCCCGTCTTTGAGATTACCACTTTGACCAGCGCGGTTTTGAACGGCCTCAGTAAAGGCGACCGGGAGTCCAAGGACTCGATGGTGAAAGCCGCGCTCACCGAATTGGCTGATCTGAAGGTAGGCACGCTCGTCATCAAGCGAAAGGCGATGGCTATTTCACCGGGACAAAAAGTAGCGGTCGATATTGAGTTTGAACTCCCAGCTGAACTAAAGCCACAACGCCGTTACTCTGCTTCGCTAAGCCTTTATAACGCAAATCTGAAGATCGAAATTTACACGACTGCGAAATCGCAATTGGGTTCGAGAAAACAAAAGTAAACTGGAATTCTTTATGAGTAGCTCCGTGAATGTCGATGTCCCGAGCGGTAAATCGCTGCCCATTACAATCGGCGGTGATGGCACAACAATTAATACGGATGCCGAGATCAAAATCGATCCCATCAAAGCCGATCTCAAAATCGAGCCGCTTCAGGTCACGACCGATTCGAAGCTCTCCACGGACTCGAAGCTCTCGACCGACTCGAAGATCTTAATGGACTCTAAGTCAGCGAGCGACTCTAAGTCGGAGATCGATCTGAAACCGGTCGCGATGGATTCCTGTACGACACTAAAGCTCGCACCGCTGCCACCCGTCTGTGTGGAACAACCCTATTCGCAGCATTTTGCTATCACGTTCATGGGTGTCGAGTTGTGGGGGTTCAA
Source organism: Verrucomicrobiota bacterium (assembly GCA_019241095.1). Taxonomy (GTDB): domain Bacteria; phylum Verrucomicrobiota; class Verrucomicrobiia; order Chthoniobacterales; family JAFAMB01; genus JAFAXJ01. Next base: position 1,514 of record JAFAXJ010000532.1, read on the forward strand.
CCTTTCCGGGAAATCGCAAACCTTTATGAATAGCCCATCGCACCACGGTGAGCGGGACCACAGACCGGATCCGCCCGTTTCGCGATCGCCGAGTGGATTGCGCGTGCGATTGAAGTAAAAAGAGCGAGGCTTGGGCAGGCCTTGCTTATGAAAGCGGTCACATATGAATAGACCACGTTATTACAGTAGTAGCTCTGCGAGCCGGGGCCCCGAAATCTTCTATGGGTATTGCCACGAGACCAAGCAGATGAGGATGATGGACTATCCGGACTTCATGCGCAATTGGCAGACGGGCTATTCCAATCTCTACAGCGGCACGGCGTCCGCAATGCAGCCTATCGCCAGCGTCCTTTCCGCCATGATGCAGGGTGCCCCTGCGTATCAAGCCGGCCCTGCCTATCTACCCCGACATCATTGGCGTCATTACAGATACGAACGTGAGTGCGGCTGCTGTGAAGACGACTGCGGCTGTGAATGCTGTATCAGCTGTTGCGCAGACGTGGTTGAGTACGCCCGTTGCGGCGAAATCCGTCACATCCCGATCGTTTTCGACAACGACTCGCGTCGCGAGCGCGATGTCACCTTGCAGCTGGGAAACTTTGCCACCGAAAGCGGACTGGATGTGGGCTGGAAGACTGAAGTCTCTCCAAAGGAGTTCAAACTGGCGCCGTGCGGCCATACGACATGCGTCTTATCCGTCGAAGTGGATTGCAGCAAGCTGACACGGCGCGAGCCCGACCAACTAGCGATCAATGTACCCGGCCAACGAGCGGTGGATGTAGAATCCTGCAAGGTCGCATACGCGACGCTTAGCGCGGAAGGCTGCACGGTCTGCCCGCTGGTTATCGCCGTCGCCGTGCTGCCGGAGCGCTGCGACGCGCATCACACCAGCTGTCTC
>JAFAXJ010000055.1 GCA_019241095.1 Verrucomicrobiota bacterium
AACCAAACAGCTTACCAATCGGCCAAACGACCGGACTGATATCCGCTTTTTGCAAGACAAGATTGAAGCCGCTTACAGGGACAGGCTGCGAACGTGCTCTGCAGAGCAAGCACAGGAAATGCTGGCACGCTTTGCGACGCCTGAGATAGCTGCATTCGCTGTTAAAGAGGCTAGTGATGCTGATGTCCGTTCACTGGGCTGGAAGCTTCTCAATGAAATGCGGGAGGTAGGTGATCCTTTCGCAGAGGACCTAATTCGTGAGATACAGCTCAGAACCGCGGGATCAAATCCTAAGCCTGCCTTTAGAGAGGGCGGCATTTAATTTTCTATTCAATCGATCCCAAAGGGATCCATACGCTAGTATTCTTCGAAGCTTCCATTGATTGGTCGCGACTGGATTCACTCCAAACTCTGTCGTAACTGCCGTGGCGTATCCGGCTTCCTGCACAATCGCCGTAGCGCGTTCATCATGATACCCGTACGGGTAGGCAAAGTGGTTGACAGCGACACCAAAAGTATCCTCCAGCGATTTCCGGCTCGCGACAATTTCTTCTCTGACCTCTCGTTCACTCAAGCGCGTCAAATCAGCATGCGTAACAGTGTGTGATCCGATTGAATGGCCCGCTGCAAGCCAATCAGTGCCTTGTAGTTTATCCATGAGCCGCTCCTTTGTTTCATCCCAGTTATTTGCCTGGCCAATTCGGCCGCTCACCAAAAACTGGATAGCCTTGCAACCGCAATCGCTTAAAACGTTCATAGCTTGTTCGAAAGAACTGGCATAGCCATCGTCAAACGTAATCACGATTTTGCGGCCCATTCCGGACGCACCAAGCGCGCCGAACTCAAATCCAGCGTCCTTCAACTCCGCTAGCTGGCGCGCGATCAGACTCCGCGAGGCAAAGAGGCCCTTACGCCGGGAAAACAATGGAGCTTTGCCCAGCTTGTGATAAACAAGTATCGGCAATCCCGAATCAAAGAGAGAAACAAAAGAGGAAAGTCTGAAGTAATGATCGGGAACCCGCTTGGACATTCGTGACATTCGTAGCGCTCTTGTAAGCTAGAATCCTTGAAAGGCAAAACGTGTTGCAGACAAGTCAAATTTTATTCCGGCGTATATTCGTTAGCCTCGCGATGGTTTTGCCTTTCAAGGATTCTGAAGGCGGGACTTGAGCCTATTCGATTTTAATTAGAGTTACCTCTGCAGGCACGCGCCAGTGAAAAAGCAAACCCAGTATGCTAATCACGCCAAGGCATTTGCCCCTCATCAAAATCTCGGTCCCGCCATTAGCGAGGCCGCTGAACCCCGCCGCGCCACGTTAAGCGCTATCAAACTGCCGAATAACCCTCGCCGGTCTGAGGCGCGGCCTTGCTAGCCGAAGGCTGATTCCTTGGACAAGTCGTGAAGCCGCAGGTAGGTGATGGAAGGATGGAAAGAAGGAAGGGTTGCGAGAGAAAGGACCGCGTAAGATCGGGATGTAGGCGAACCGTCTCGGTTTGCGCGGTTTGAAATGCGCAAGGCGGGGACGCTTCGCTTACTCTGCGATCAAGTTAGCGCTTACGCCGCAACAAGATCGCTTAAGAATTGCCTCGCGATTTTAGGCAGGCTTGGCTCTGGATTTAGTCTTTTGACAGTCTTTACCCGGTCAATCAACTTCTCGTCGACGCTGATTAAGCGCTCGGGCGCTGGGTTTTCCTCTGCAATTCCACGGAAATGAACATCGTTGCGGCTCACAATAACCGGTAGACCGTGATCGAGCATCGCGGCAACGGTGCTGCTTTTGCCTATCAGGGAGAGAGGTGTCGTGGCAACTCCAAAATCAACTGACAAAAAAAACTTCGATATATTTTCAAAAGACTGTTCGCCGAACCGCTGAAAGCGAATCTCTGCATCATAACGTTGCACAACCTCATTCCAGACAGATTCGCCGGGCCCGATGCGGCCGATATGACAAACCTGGATTGGTTTGCCGAAGGCCTGAAGTCGAGTAAAAAGCTCTTCGGGCGACCATTCCGGATGGATGGATCCAAATAAACCTAAGCGAAGCACATTATCATCTCGCGGCGCCGCAACCGCATTTGGCAAAACAGGTACGCTTCCAAAAAGGGGAAGAATTTTGGCATCGATTCCGTGACGGGAAAGCAACCGAGCGTAAACCGCGTTACTCGTATGTACAGTCCGGCAGGCCATGCCCGTGACCAAACATTTAACGATTTTACGCTGACAAAAGCCAAACAGCTTCACCTTGAACGGAGCACCTATCTGCGAGCCAATGCAGAATTCGTGCAACATCAAATGCGCTGGTACCCGGCCTATGATCGCTTGCACTATTTTGGGCAATGCAAGGCTCAGACCGGCTGGATGAAAGCTGTACGGCACATATTGCAGACTGACCAGGTCGGGATGGTTTTCGGCAACAAATGTCCGCCCCGTCTTAATCCGTGAACCCCAGGGCATTGTTGACGGCAGACGAAGCGATCGATTCTCTCCCGATAGCTTTTCGATCCACGAGTCATTCAGACTCATCAAAAATGTCTCCTGACCGAGTCGCCCGCATTCGTCTCCCAGGCTTCGGGTATAGTCGCCGACGCCGTCTTTTCCTGGCTCTAATGAGCCGGCAATAAAAAGGATCTTCACAAAATCTCTTTTGACGGAATAGTTTAATGACCCTGAGCTATTTGTCTCTGGACAGATTTTGCGAATTTCTATCCGCTCGGCCACACCATTCATTTGAGCCAGTGCAGCCGATGATTCAATTTTAATTGGAGTGACCTCTGCAGGCACGCGCCAGTGAAAAAGCAAACGCAGTATGCTAATCGCACCAAGGCATTTGCCCGCCATCAAAATTTCGGTCCCGCCATTAAGCGAGGCCGCAGAACCCCGCTGCGCCACGTTCAGCGCTACCAAACTACCGAATACCCCTCGCTGGTCTGAGGCGCGGCCTCGCTAAGAGTGAGAGTGTGTCTCACAACCACGGATGCAAGAGCCCTCTTCTGAGGAACGGGGTGGCATCTATCGAGCAACAACGAGTTGCAGATGACGCGTAGGATGGAGCTCTTCAGCGGCGGCTGCTACGACGGCCGTCGTCGCTCCGCAGAGGAGGAACCAGGGGAACAGGGGCGGAGTCGGGATTTCAGCCCTCCAAGACGACCTGCGGCTCGTGCCGACTCCACCGGCTCTTGGTTTCTGAGCCTGGGAAAACGCGGAATAGAAGGCGCGGTAGGGAAGGATCGGATACTGGACAGTAGCGCCGGCTGTCATTACAATGCAATTACGAGGTGCATAATGGCGACAGACAACATTGGATGCACAGAAGCTGCTTCGCGTGATGCAATTAACAGGGTTGAAGACGCGCAAGGAAGCAATTGACTATGCATTGAGCCAGGCGGAACGCGCGGCGAAAATCGCTAAACTCTTCGCCCCACTACGCCGGAGCAAGGAAGAACTGAGAAACCTGCTCGATCCGAAATATGATTTGATTACGCTGCGCGAACAGGAGAAGCCGCAGGCCAAGCTGAATAACCTCGTACGACGAGACGTCATTGTGGGGGACCCGGAGGATCTGGTTCACCTCGACTGGTCCAAGGAGTGCAGCAAAAGTGGACCCGAGATCCATTTGATCGACTGATTGTGTCTCAAGCGTTTGCACGGGGTGCCAGATTGATCACGAAAGACCGGTTCATTCGCCGCCATTTTAAAGATGCCGTTTGGTAGCGCCATAAAGTGGTGTGATTTTAGGCGGACTTGCCTCCTTTAGTCTCAGAGGTCCCTGATCCGTCCCTACAGGGACCGCCACCCAAACCTACTCTGCCCACATGTTTGCTTCCCCTCCACGACCATTATCTCTTCGTGATCTTTGCGTCCTTTTGTGCCGATTCCTATCGTGCGATTGTCGCACCGCGATGTGCGGCTTCCGAGCTCCCGGTCCGCTCGGAGATCCGACCTACCAATAATTCTGGCCTGACTTGATCAGCATCGGTTAAGCTCTTAACTTGCTGGTGAAATGACGAAAATATGTAACCTTTACGCTGCCAAAACTCATCTTTCAGAGCTGGTTGAACGAGCTTCTAATGGAGAGACGTTGTTGATCGCGAAAGGTAACAGGCCGATGGCTAGCTCCTCCGAAGAAGCCAAAGATACAGTACGGATTTTTGAAAGGAAAAATCAGGCTTCCGGGAAATTTCTTCAAACTGGACGCTGAATTCCAAAAGCTTCTCGAAAAAGGGAAGATCGAGGTTTGAGACCGCTTCTGGATTCGCAAATTTCTTTCCGATGTCCGAGCGGTGTTTGCAGTATTCCGAGCTGGTGCGGCAGAGGTAATCTCGTACCGAGTTGAAAGATCAGAAGGTTTCTCGCACGGTGTCCACGGAGGTCACGGTGGCGGTTTTAGTCCAACTTCGCGGATTAGTGCAATCATCGGCCAGCATTTTCGATTCGCGGTCGGCTCTGGAGCCGCTCAGAAAGCAAAAGCGAAAGCAGCAAAATGGGACTAAATCCAGGCAAAAAGGGAGTGAATTCTTTCTTCCTCGATTCGTATTACTATCGAACAGGCTTCAAAGCTGAGATAAGATCTCGCGGATTTCCGTTATTGCTTCATCCGGGCTGAAAATTGTTGGATGATCTTTTTCACGACCAAGATGGACCGCCTCC
>JAFAXJ010000524.1 GCA_019241095.1 Verrucomicrobiota bacterium
ACACAAGGTGAACCAGTAAATTCATGGCACGCCAAAAAGTATAAAATAAAGAAGGACCACCACTCCCAGCCCAAATAGGAAGGCGTATGCCTGTAAATTGCCAATCTGCAGAAATCTCAGAGCAAAGCCAGTGCCCCAGGTCATACCGCTTAAGCCCCTGACCACACCGCCATCAATGATCCAGCGATCAACGAATCCACAAATTCCAGCGAGCAGGTCCTGGGTCCACTTAACCAGCTGATCATAAAGCTGATCGATATAAAACCGATACTCAAACAGTGGAATATTGAGGGGATCTTTGTCTCTGGAGCGGTAAAGGGCGAAACCCGCCAGAACTCCCGCAACAAATGCCACTAGAGAAACGATGATCGCTGTTGCTGGAGAACCTTCATGCCCAGATACACGCCAGAAAAGTGAAGCGATCGGGGGCAAGCCGGCGATAGTCGCCGGGATTGCAAGCAGAATCAGCGGCACAGTCATGACACGGGGTGACTCATGTGCGTGCTCCGCATGCTCTGTCCTGCTATGGCCCAGGAAGGCTACAACAAACAAACGCGCCATGTAGAACGCAGTCAGGAACGTGACAAGTGCGATTGCACAGAAAGCAGGGAAATTGCCCTGAGACGCTGCCAAAATGCCATCCTTACTCCAGAAACCGGAGAAAGGGGGGCAAGCAATAAGAGCCAGCGTTCCGACCAAAAAAGTCCAGAATGTGATCGGCATTCGGCGCTGTAATCCCCCCATGTGCCAGATATTTTGTTCATGGTGCAGGCTGTGAATGACAGAACCGGCTCCAAGAAATAATAAAGCTTTGAAAGAGGCGTGAGTAAAAAGGTGGAATATACCAGCCCCTGGCGCAGCCAATCCGACCGCAGCTACCATGAGGCCGAGCTGCGAAAGGGTTGAATAAGCGAGCACCCTTTTTATATCGCTCTGTTGCGTCGCCATGAAAGCCGCCAATAGTGAAGTGATCAAACCGATCCAGAGAATAATGCCCAGAGCGAGCGGTGAATGCTCAAACAGAAAGAATGTCCGGGCCAGCATAAAAACTCCCGCTGCTACCATTGTAGCAGCATGGATCAGCGCCGAGACGGGAGTGGGACCTTCCATAGCGTCGGGCAACCACACATGAAGCGGAAATTGTGCCGATTTACCGACCGCGCCACAAAAAACCAATAACGGTGCTACGGTCATGAACGTCGAACCCAAGGCAAGCGAAGACCATTTGTGGGTAAGTTCTGTGAAGGCTACGGTGCCAGTTGCAGACCATACCAGAAGGATTCCGAGCATAAATCCAAAATCCCCGATGCGATTAACTAAAAACGCCTTATTAGCCGCGTCTGCAGCAGAAGAACGGAAAAACCAGTGTCCAATCAGTAAATAGGAACTAACACCGACAAGCTCCCAAGACATGAACATCATGATGAAGTTGTCGGCCAACACGATTCCTAACATCGAGAACATAAATAACGATAGGGCACCGAAGTACCGGGAGCGCCCAGCGTCATCTTGCATGTAGCCGATGGAATAGATGTGGATCAGGAGACCGACTCCGCTTACAACCAGCAGCATCAAGCGCGTTAAACCGTCAATCAGATATCCAATTCTGACCTGAAAAATACCCAAGTCGATCCAGGTAAAGCCGGCAGAGCCGTCCGGACTAAAAAACACGATCAAGCTGAACAGGAAGGAAATGCCCACCGCGGCAACAGACAAATAAGAACTCAGTTTACGATAGGGTTGAGTGAACAGCGTGATGACTAACGCCGACACAAGAGGCGTAAACAAAATGATCCATGCAACGGAATCCATTCCTTAAAATCTCAAAGAAGTTAGGTCCTCGACGCGCGTAGTCTGTCTCGCCCGAAAAAGGGCAACGATAATGGCTAGTCCGACGGCGACTTCCGCCGCCGCAACCGTGATGATGAAGAATACAAAAATCTGGGCGTTGTAGTCAGGTAACCCGTCCCTGACATGGAAACGAGAAAAGCCGACCAAAGCAAGGGCCGAAGCGTTAAGCATCAACTCCAGAGCCATGTAGATAACAATGATATTGCGCCTCAACAGCACGCCAGCAAAGCCCAAAGAGAAAAGAAGACCGCTTGCCAACAGATAATCATTTAGCGTTACCATGATTACTTTAGCTCCCTTTTGCTCAGGATCACGACTCCGATTGAAGCAACCAGAATCAAAGTACCAACAATCTGTAATGGCAGATTGTAGTACCGGAAAATCATTGTTCCAATTGTCCAGACATCCCCGTGCGTTGCTACGCTAACTGCAGGAAACTCAGCATGTCCACCGTTGAAGCTGTAACAAACGTCAAACAGGATCTTGATAAAAAGGATGATGACGATTGTCCCGCCGCTAACCGCTGGCAGATTCATGCGCTTCCTGATCTCTACCCTCAGATCGAGAAGCATAATGATGAAGAGGAACAGGACCATCACAGCGCCGGCATAGACCAGAATCTGTATCACCCCTATGAAGAAGGCGCCGAGCGACACGTACAATGCGGCTAGTGCGATAAAAGAAACAACAAGGCTCAAGGCACTAGTTACGGGGTTGCGGCTGACGATCACCGAAAGGCCAAAGCCAAGCATCAGTATGACGAAGATCCAAAAAACGATCGGGGCCATCGACTACTTTTTTTCGTTCCACTTGTTCACCAACCCTGTCATCACGCCTCCCATTTCATAAAGCTTTTTCTTATCGTTAACCATGTCTTTTCGGGTCAACCCCGTTATGGCATAGTCCTTCGTGAGGAAAATAGCCTGTTCAGGGCAGACTTCCTCACACATGCCGCAGTAGATGCAGCGAATCATATCTATCTCGAACTCTTTCGGGAATTTCTCAACCTTCCGCCAGCGATCACCTTCCGGAATCTCTCCAGGCTTAATCGTGATGGCTCGCGGTGGGCAGATAAACTCACAGAGCTGGCACGCGACGCAACGCTCACGGCCAAATTCATCAGTCACAAGCGCAGGAGCACCTCGATAATGGGGCGGCAAAGAGGAATCCCATTTCTCCTCTGGATACTGCATCGTCACTTTTCTCTGCCCGGTGAGAATTCGCAAAAAATGACGAAAAGTGATTCCAAGCCCACCAAGCAAAGCGGGGAAGTAAGTCTTCTCCAGTGCGCTGAGTTTTGGTCGAGCGGTAGTATAAGTCATAAAAAAGCGCCTATTTCGGAATGATAGCTAGAACGAACGCCACCAGAAAAACATTCACGAGAGCAATCTCGATGAAAAAATACCAGCC
>JAFAXJ010000598.1 GCA_019241095.1 Verrucomicrobiota bacterium
TCAGGAATTTGAGGTCCTGATGAATTTTTTCAAAACCGCGTTCGATATATTGAGCCTTCATTTTGAGAGCAGCTGGATGGTGAAACCAATACCGGAATTTATGTTTAGCTGCAAAGGGGTAGCGCAGGCTATTTCCACAACTTATTGACAGCAGCGTAACGCCAGCAAACTCAGGAGCATATCCATAACATCATACAATAACTGTCATATAAAATAAAAAATAGAACCAAAGCGGCCGGGTATATGGGACCAGCGCCTTTGGCCCCGCGAAAGCTGGTAATGCTTTGGGCTGCTACCGTAGTGACTGCGCCGATAGCAATAATCCCTGGTAGCCCTTGCGGAATGTCCGCAAAAACAAATCTGCCCTGTACCGGTGTTTGCGCGAGTGTGAGAACTATGTAGCCGAAGATTGCCGCGGCAGTCCAACTGAAGAACTGAAATCTTGAGAGTTTTGTGGTAAAAAGCCGAAGAGCTCTGGGCGCCGGACTTACGGCATACAAGAAAAAGCACATGGCTGACTTCAGATTGCGGGGACATCCCCTGCTCAACCGAGTGGGTTTAATCCTTCCAGGAGAGCTGACAGAGCCTCCACCAGGAATCGGCCGCACCGGACAATTGAGCGTTTCCAAGTTCAGCGTTGCGGTCTGGAGCGGCGGCATGCCGCGGTTTCATGTGAAGGATAATAAAGATGATCGAGATCGTTTCCGGGAAGAAACTAGAACCATCATCGCTGTACAATCTGACCATTCCCGAGCCTCCAGGAAGAGTGGCCTCAGAGAGCAATTGGTCGTTGTGGCCGCATCCTCAGCGCAAGCCTGGTGTCGTAAAAGAACCGGTCAAAAAAAGTGCCGGAATTCAGGCCTCAACGCATCAGTCTCCTACATTAAATCGCTTCATAGATAGATCGGGTTTGAGTCGGCGCGCCCTGGATGTTGTTTCGTCAAAAAAGGTAGCGTTTCCTCAAAACCAAGTAACAACTAGCCCTAGAGTCGCCGCAAAAATCGCGATCGTTGTTATTACTCCAAGCACATTGATCGCTCGGCTGTTGGTACGATTGCCCATAATTGCCCGATTGTTCGTTATGAACATCATGAGGAGCATTAAGGGTGGCGTTGAAAACCCCTGCACAATACCCGCCCAAACCAAGACTTTCATTGAGTTAAGCCCAATGAAATTAATGCAAACCGCAATTAGACTAAAAACCACAATGGCCACGTAAAAGCTTTTAGCTTCTTTCGGTTTTGCGCTTAGTCCGTATTTCCAACCCATGGCCTGCGCCAAGTCGTACGCCGCGCCGGTTGTCATGACAGGCACGGCAAGAAAACCAACTGACACCACGCCAAGCGCAAACAAAAGACCAGCAATATCTCCGGCCAGAGGTCGTAACGCCGCGGCGGCATCGGCGGCTGTAACCACGTCAGTCTTGCCTGTTTTGTGAAGCGTCGACGCGGTTGAGAGAATAGTGAAATAGATAATTGCACTCGAAAATAACATACCGATTAAAACGTCTGTCCGCGAACGTCTGAGTTCCTTTGCTGTCGCGCCCTTTCGTTGCCACAGTTGCGTACGTCCGCGAGCAATCTGCTCTTCTACTTCTTCATTCGATTGCCAAGTGTAAAGATAGGCCGAAAGCGCCGTTCCAATGACCGCGACCAACAGCGAGAGAAATTCTTTGTTAAACTGAATAGTTGGCAAAAGCGTTCCTTTAAGGACGGGCAGCAATTCGGGTTTCGCCAAAAATGCAGCGGCCACATAAGCCAGGAGGCTCAAGGCCAGCCACCGAAAGATGTTTCGAAGCAGGGTATAAGAACCCCAGATTTGAAAACTCAGAATAATTAGAGCCATTCCGAGGGCCAGCCACTGCACTGGAAAAGGCACGAGAATATTAAGTGCTGCGGCCATACCTCCAATGTCCGCACCGGCCTCGAAGACATTCCCTATAAGAACGGCAACCAGAGCGGGAAACAGGATCCAACGCGAGTAATTTTTCCGAATAACCGCAAACAGACCTTCCCCGCTTACCTGCCCCAGCTTGGCCGACAGATAGACGACGGCAAACATCATCGGGAAGAGGACCGGAGCTGTCCAGAGAAAGGATGGACCCAGCTGGGCACCCGCCGCGGCATAAGTGCCGATCGCGGATGGGTCAGCATCAGCGGCGCCCGTGATTAAACCTAAACCGAGAGTTCTGAACGCTCCGCGGCGAACCGGTTGGGAACGGCTAGAAAGGCCCTCCTTCGGATCCCCTGTCTGTTCTATATTTGGTGGCACACCCATCGGTAATTTCTCACCAGGAAATCGCTTTTGCGCTGAGAAGTGGATTGAGAAAAAACGGCTTACCGGGCTGCTCTCGATTCGCGGATTATTCTGGTCGGAGGGACTACGCACCACCTTTCCTGCAGCACCGTTCTGCGCTAGTATGGGTTCTCGGATGCCGCAATCCAGTGCGAAGTCCTTCGGTTTTGCGGGAAAGGCATCGTCTCGACTCCGCGGGTCCGCCACATCCGATAAAACCAGGCGTTCATGCTGACCCACAATGCCAGAGCCTACTGAGCTGGCGATTCGTTCCTCAGTGAGAGCTCACTTTGTTGTAAGGCTCATTCGAGGAGCGATGCTTTTGTAAAAAGATCATAAGATGAAGGAGCCAAAGAGCGAAGCCGCCACACAGGCGGCTTTTGCTTTTTTAGAGAACCTTTATTCGGACCATCATCTACATCGACCGCTTTTAACCTCTTTACTGAGAGGCATGACGGCTCTCAGACATCCCCGGCGCTTTCTGTATTTCCGATGGATGCGCTTGCTAAGCGCCGGCGAAAAGGTTTCTGGATCTCCTACAGCCATTACAATGGGTGATAGGTAACGCCTAACCCCACCACCGGACGCATACTATAGCCTCGCGTCGGCACGATGTTGTCGATCTCCTCAGACAACTCTTCCTCCTCACGTCCATCAGGCGAGATCTCGGGAAGACCATTCCCGGGCGGCTTTGCCTCCAACGATTTCGAGAACCGGCTCGGGATAAGCCATTTTTCAGAGTATCACCGATACGAAAAAAAGCGATGCCAATGAGGCAAGGCATCAACCTAGATTCCGCAACCAGTTTTATGCGTAGGAGCCGCACGGATCACCATAGGCGCTCACCACACCAGCAACATAAGCGAAACCTGTGCGTGTGCTCGGTTGTAAGCCGCTAATGCTGCTGGGCGGCCCTGCTCCCATCCGACGCTGTTTCGATCGCAAACCCGTACATAATCCTGTTCCAGCCGCGAGGCGAGCTCATCCGGGTGCAAATTCGCACCATATTTTTGAGCTCCTTCCCAGCCCGTGCGATATGCCGCCACATAACGCTCAAAACCCTCTTCGGTCGCCATAAAGGATTGTTCGTGGTGATGTTCCCGCCAGTAGGACTCATCGACTATCGGATCCGGCTCCTCGGGCAAGGAGTAAAGGTGGGTCAGTTCAGGCGGGGTTTCTACTTCGAAGTCGGTGATCGCCACAGAAACCATTCCAATTCTCCCATCCTCTTGCGTGTGTGAACCAACTCTGTCGACGTCAAAAATCATCTGTGCTGTTCGCCTCTCGTCGTTGCCGCGCTGGTAGGGGCTTTACCTGACTGGTCAACGGAAAGCTGACCGGGAAAGCCTGCTCAAAACCTGAGATAAAGTTCAGCAAGCAGTTGCGTGCGTCAAGTTCTGCAAAAATGTGGCAAGGCTGGACGTGATCTTTCTACTTTCTGCGTCGTGTGTGGCTCTCCAGGAACTGGGCGTGGAAGAACCTAAGTGGGAATTAGTTGGAGATTATAGGATTTGGCTTCTTTTCTAAGCCATTTGATGCGTTGTAGGCGGAATTTAATCTCATAATGTTCAATGCCTTTTTCAACGTATTCTGCTCCGTAACGCGGCATACGATAAACTAGGCGTGCCAGTTGATGAGCCATGGCGACGATGGCTTTAGGTGCACCCAGTCTAGCTTTTAAGCGCCGATATTTGGCTTCCAAGGCGCTTTTACGTAAGCGTAACGCCTAGTACCTCTGTTAGGGCGGGGGAGAATGTTGTAGAAAACTACTATGACAATCGCTGGTGAGGACGAAGGCGCGCCGATACTCAGTCAGGAC
>JAFAXJ010000674.1 GCA_019241095.1 Verrucomicrobiota bacterium
CCACGTGCCGATCAAGATAAACAGATTCCGTGAAACCTCACGAATGACCAGGGCCCAATATCCAAAGCCACGCAAAGCCAGAAACAATCCGCAGCCAATGCTTAGAAGATTGACCGTCACCTGAATGGAAGCAATTCGGCCAAATCTCATCTGGCGTCTCAGTAAAGCTTGATGCTGAAGCGCTAAAGCGGCAAGCGGGAATGTCGTGGCCTGAGCCAATGCGATAGGCATCAAACGCATGTCCTTGTAAAAGACTGCTATAGGATAGGCAAGCGCCATTACGATGAACATCAGCACTATCCCGGCAGCACCATTAATCCAGAACAGAGCGCTTACCTGTTCGTGAGTGATATCCTTTTTCTGGACGGTCGCATTGACCAACCCGAGATCTTTGAATCGGTCAAATATGAGTGTCACTGCGACGACCATCCCATACAAGCCGAAGTATTCAGGGCTAAGAACACGGGAAAAGACCAGAATTGAGCCAAATCGAAGCACAAAGTCCGTGGCTTCGGCGCCGACGGAAAAAAAACCGCCCCTCACAGACGTTTGCTTCAGGTCTTTCGAAACTCTATCCGCGTCAATTAGCTTTCTGAATCTTTCTGCTCCGTCCATTTGCTAGGTGATACGGTTATAGCCGACTCGACTTAAACAGAGAAGTGCAGCTGAGAACACTTCGTAGTGCAACTGAAGAGCGAAATCATTGAAAGTTTTCCAGCATTTCATCAAAATATAATGAGAGTATTCCGCGGCAACGACTAGTGATTACTCGAACGGTTGATCTGATCTCAGCCATTTCCGATATAAGCAGATCAAATTTGTCCTCAATGGCACCTATTTCCAGGTTATCGATGCTTAGGCAGTATCGCTGTTGCTCCATATCTTGCATGTATTGGCTGACTTTCCGATCGTAAGATATCGCTAATACCGGTTTGACACATAAATGAGAAAGTATGGCCGCATGCAATCGGCTGACTACCACACAATCCAGCATTTCAAGCTGCGTTAACAATTCGGGCGCAGAATGGGCATGGATGCTGATTAGTTCGCCAGCATTGGGAGGTGCGCCCGCCTTTAGCTTTTCAAGAAGCAAGTTTACAACGTTATCGTCCGAAATGTCAGTGCCGAAAAGAACGATTTTGTGCCCATTGCGTAAGACCGAGGCAGTAAAAGCGTGCAGAGCTTGAAAATACCTATCAAACGACTCAGAAGCCGACTTAGGCCAATGATGCTCGTAAAGATAGGGAATTGGATTCAGACCTATCCTAAGTCCCGATTGAGTAGGCGAAAACCCGCAATCCTTTCCGGGATCGGGCAAATAACCGAACGCGAGGTCCGGGATAACAGAATCCGAACGTGTAAAGCTCAGGTCGCGCAACAAGTCCTTCGAACCCTGATCTCGATACGATCGACTACTGGCCAGTGACAAGGCTTTCCGTATGAATACCCGACTGATTTTCGACTTGAGAGCGCATACTCCAATCCCCAAAAAGACAAGCTTCGCGCCGGCAACCCGAGCCAGTAGCGCCCATTTGAATAGAGAGTAAGGATGTCCCCATGGTCCCCCCCAATAGTCGTCTATTTGACCACCGCCCGAAATGATCAAGAGGTTCGTGCCGCGAAGTAGGAAAAATGTCTTCAGGACGTGCCTGATTTCTCTGACCAGCATTTTTAGAAACCTCAATGGCCAGACGAGTCCGCCCGTGATTTTGTTTACCAACGATTTTTGCTCGCCGGTAACAGGAGCCGAATAGTAGCGGATCTGTAAGCCGGTTAGATGAACAGCCGGAACACCGTGCAGTTCCGAAACGAGGGCCGGCTGTAAAACGCTCAACAAGACTTTCGCCTGTGGCGCCCGGATCTTAATATTTGTGATTACTGATTCTTGTATCGCGCCATCGCCAAGGTTGTAACCCAAGTACGGGGTGAGCAATACTAATTGAGACAAGGCGCTTTTTTTGGTGACCATCGTTTGCAATCAGGCCCGCATTGTCCGCATTATACCTCGTCTTCGCAGTAACTCCGTTATCGTCGCTTTAGGATTAAGAACCTTGTCGAGCGCAGCTAAGCAAACGGGGCCAATCAAGCCAAGCCGGGGAAGTCTTCTGCCAAAAAGGCGAGCAGCTTTCCGATGAAACTGCCAATATTTTTCTGAACGAAGATCCACTACTGCTTCGCCAAGAGTACGATAGTAATTGGATCGCCTCAGCCGTCGGATTCGAGATAGCTCGCTCCCGCTAAAAAATTGGTCGCCGTACGCTTCACAAAGCAGAAAGCGATAAGCGGAATCAAAATCGAACGCGACAAACCGATTGAATATCCCTGCGTTGTCACCTCTCACAAAAGCCAAGACCTGATGGACAAATCCGAACTTCCAATCTCGCAGCATCCGAAAACATAAGTCGATGTCGTCAAAAAAAAGACCCTCTCTAAACCAAGGTTGGTATTGATTGAGAGCCTTGGCGCTGAAAAGCAAGGTAGTAGGAGTTCCTAGATAATAGGTTTGTGACCGCAGATGCCGGCGACAGACCTCCTTGCCATCCACGATTTTTGTTGCCAGGGGCAGACCATAGCCGAGCACTATCTCACCATGTAAATAATAACAGCCTACTATCCCAATCTTTGGGTCCTGTTCTGCCAGTTCCACCATCTGACGAAGGCAATCCGGCAACAGAATATTATCAGCCTCGACTATCTTGAGGTATTTACTAATACCAATGCCGCACGCAATCGCTCGATTATAATTTCCGGCCTGAGAAAGGAATTCTTTGTTCGCAACTACCCGAAACCGCTTTTCTCGTTGTTCAAAAGATGCAGCTATGTCCGCTGTCTTGTCTTGACTACAATTGTTAACTATTGTAGCGATCCACGATCCGTAAGTCTGGCAGGCAATGCTTTCGAGGCACTCCTTCAGATGCGCCTCGCCATTATAGACAGGTATAACGATGCTAACTTGAGGTTCGCTTGGCCTGCTCATAGTCGCTCCGCAAATCTTCTTGAATACGACCGTGGTGTGGTGTCGCTCCTGTGCTTAGCTTGTGAAGAGCATACTTTACATAATTTCGTCTTCGCTGACGTTCTTTACAATACTGACCCAACGTCGCCAAATCCCAGACGTAGCTGATTTCCCATAGGGCATAGCTATCTTTATTTGAAGTCGTAGCGCGATGGAGAATACGCCTGAGACAGAGCTTTCCAAAAAGCCACAAACAGCGTAGGCGAGGGAATTTGAAGTCTTCGTGCTGCCAATGGTATCGAATGTATGCGATCTCACGGCCCTTCATCCTTGCCATAGAAAGCCAGACACGCCGATCAAGTCTGAAGAGTTCCGGGCGATGAATCACTTTCGCGGAAGGAACATAGACAGTTTTAAAACCTGCTAGATGTAATTGCTTTCCGAATAACGATTCCTCACCAGATCCCAGCCTTCCAGGGCCCAATTCCGGATCGAAACCAGGAACATAGTCCAACACTCCACGGCGAATCGCCATATTGTTCCCTAGCAATT
>JAFAXJ010000676.1 GCA_019241095.1 Verrucomicrobiota bacterium
CACCATGAAGAACAAGGGGATCTGGACGATCTGGAAGGGTACCAACATTCCAGTTAATAAAAAGAAATAGATAAACCTACTCCAGCTGCCCCGCACGTAGGCTAGAGGATAGCCGGCGGTAGCGCCGATTGCGATGGACAGAACCACAGCAGGTGCCGTGATTGCGAAGGAGTTAAAAAAGCTCCGTCCCATGCGCTCTAAGGCGATTGAGAAATTCTCTATGTAAGGTCTGGCTGGAATCGATAGTACACGGGTTATCTCGTTCGGCGATTTGAGCGAGGTCAGGATTGCGATAAAGAGCGGCGTCAAGAAGACAACAGCTGTGAATACCAGGATAGTGTACGGGAACGCACTCCTCTTGATGCTGCCGGGCTGTGACATCACTCGGCCTCACGGTGTTGGACACGCAACGACATATAGTAGATATAAGGTAGGATGATCACTCCTGCGATTAGCAGCAAATAGACCGCGATAGCACTCGCTCTTCCCATTTCAAAACGCCCAAAAGCGACATCATACATCTGTGTAGCCAATACCTCCGATGCGTGGGCGGGGCCGCCGTTAGTCATTGCCCAGACGATGTCGAACAACCGCATGGCATCGATTGCAGACATGCCGAGGACAATGATCGTAGAGGGCCAGAGCAGAGGAAAGCTTATCTTCCAGAAAACCTGCCACGCTGTCGCACCTTCGATGCGTGCAGCCTCGATGCAGTCAACCGGGATATTGCGCAAGCCAGAAAAAAACACCAGGAAGGCAAAGCCGGTTGTCCACCAGAGCACCGCGCCCATAATGGCGAAATTAACTACATGAGGGTCGCCTAACCAATTTTGCGCAGCCCAGCTCAGTCCGAATGTTTCAAGGAATCTAGTCAAGAGCCCATTTGTGGGCTCATACATCCAACGCCAAATAGCGGCCACGGCAACGGCCGGAATAGTGAAGGGCAAAAAGAAAATGATCCGGAAAAATCCTTCTCCTTTCAGCCCTCTATCGAGGATAGCAGCCAGTGTCAGGCCTAAGCCTGTCGGTGCTATTAACATGAAGATCAACCAGACGATGTTGTTTAGCAGAGCGTGGTAGAATCGCGGTTCGAAAAGCAAGGCAGAATAGTTTTGCAAGCCGATGAAATGTTTGGTCTTCGAAACTCCGTCCCAATTGAAGAGTGATAGGTAGAAAGTCGAAAAAATTGGAATGACGTAGAAGATTACGAAGATGCTAATCGGCAAAGCCAACAATAAGAGGTGTGTCGCCCTGATCCCGGATAACTCGAAGCGACTTGCCTTTTGAGAAGATGTTTTGCTTGGGCTACGGACACAGTTCCTAGGCGAACCGGCGTGCGCCTTTAAACCTACCATTTCGTATAGGCGTTAGCGCTCAAAGCTTCCTTTCGGAGAGGCTCTAATGTCGAGATCATTTCCTTCTCGGTGTTGTCCGAAGGATCGATAGCGAATCGCTCGATCTGGTTACCAAGCTCAGAGCCGACATTTGTCGGCAGCAGGAAGAAGAGATTTGGCAGTACCGCATTGGCCTTAGAGGCAGCAACAAGCTGTTTCGCGAACTTCGCCCCAGCGTAGTCATACACGGAGGGATCTACATTCACATTCGGAGCTAGCGACCCTTTTAGGACGGCAAACGTCTGCTGTCCTTCGACGCTGGACGCCGCCGTAATGAACTTTTCAGCAGCTTCTACGCTCGCCTTTGGTCCTTCCGGAACTGCGAACACGTCCATCTGAAAGATTACCTTACCTTCGGTGCCCGGCGCCGGGAAAACGTCGAACTGCTTGCCCGCCTCGAACCCCGCATGCTTGAAATATCCTGCAACCCAAATTCCCATCATGACCATTCCAGTGTTGCCGTTAATCACGTCATCGGCGGCTTGCGTCCAGGTTTTACCGCTCCAGTTTTTGGCGTAGCTTTTCACCATCGTGTTGCGATAGAGATCGAGGGCTTTTCGGAATTCAGGGCCGTCGAAAGCTAATTCCCCGTTGGCAATCTTGTAGTAGCCATCGATGCCTACCGTGGACACGAGCGCGGCGTAGAAATTGTAAAGACTCCAAAACGGACCTCCTGCGTTGCCGAGCGGTTGGATGCCAGCTTTCCGCAGGGCGTCACAGGTAGAAACTAGGCCGTTCCAATCAGTAGGCGGCGTCAGCCCTATCTTCGCAAAGATCGCTTTATTGTAGAATACGTTGTTAATCAGCGAAAAATCGTACGGAACCCCATACGGAACACCGGCAATTTTGACAACCCGTTGCACCCCCTCGGGAAATATTTGATCACCGTGGATCTTGTTCCAGATATCGGTGAGCGGATGAAGACGGCCGCCTTCTACGAAGGTCTTGAGCTCAGAGGCCATGGAGCTTTGGTAAACAGCAGGAGGTTTGCCGCCCAAAAACGCGGTTTGTAATTGGCGGCGCATCTCAATGACATTTCCTGGAATGATGCGTCCAATGATCTGAGCGTCCGGGTTCTGTTTATTGGCATAGCTGATCAGAGCGTTGATTCCGGCCAGTTCAGAACCCGCAGCATAATAATGCCACAGCTCATAGGTGCTTTGAGCACCAACGGAAGCGAAGCCCCCAAAGAAGGCTGCAACCAGACATATCCATTTCAGCTTGTACATTTTGCCTCGCTTTTTTCTACGGTCTTTCTCTGCGGCTGACTTCTCTCGGTATACATCAAAAATTTGTCTGTGGGCAAGAAAAACTGCTTGTGATCTGATCGGTTGACACTTTGCGCCTGTCGTCTTTTCTTACTTTTTTTATAAGAGGATGCACTCCGACGGCTATTTTGATGGGTTCGGATCACCTCAAAGATCAATCTACTCTGGCCATCGCCGGCAGCATTGCTTGACAGCCTGCGTGTAGTTCCACTTTATTCTCAATCAAAGAATAATTGAGATCAGCCTTGCACAGTACCTCTATCAGGCGGTTCCACGCGAACCAGATCTTTCATGTGATCCGAGTTGAGCCCCAAATCTCCCAGCGGGACATTGTTGCCAAAACCGGATTCGATAAATCTACTGTTTCCTCAATCGTAAGCCGTTTTTTCGAGTTAGGACTGATAGTAAGAAATCGAAATACAAGCGAGAACCGTCCAGGCCGTCCAAGCGAGAGCTTGTCAATATCTCCCAATGCCGGGCTTCTGGTTGGCGTACAGATCGAGGCGCAGGCAATCGCATTCGTCGTTACGGGCCTTGACGGCATTCCTCTTGCGACACGGCAGCAGAGTTTCGATGGTCAAATCAAGGGTCTTGAAAATATTGTGGAGAATGGCATCGCGCTGACACTTAGCGATTGCGGGAGAGGCGGCCCTATTCTGGGTGTAGGAGTTTCATTTCCCGGTTTAGTCAGTACTGAAGGTGTTCTTTTGCACGCCCCCGTTCTTAATTGGCATGACATTCCTATATTTGAGCTGTTGAGAGCGAAAATCTCGGGACCGCTTTTCCTTGGCAATGACGGTAAGGCCGCAGCAATGGCAGAGCATATGTTTGGAATTTGCATTAATGAGGATGACTTTATCTACCTGTTCTCAGGTTCAGGCGTAGGCGGTGCATTGTTTCTGGAAGGCCGAATGTATTTGGGTGCGAACGGTCTTGCTGGCGAACTCGGACACATGAAAGTCGTCCCGCAAGGCAGACTCTGTTCCTGTGGAGCTTCGGGATGTCTCTCCGCCTATTTGTCTGAACCGGCACTCACAGAGGAAATTCGCAGCATCACCGGTCAGCCGGTTTTCTCATTTAGAGAAGTTCTCCGCCGAGCTGATCGCGCCGATTCAGCTGTGCTCGATGTCCTCGAAAATGCCGGGCAGGTTCTGGGGTCAGCCATTTCGAGCCTGATCAATATCTTCAATCCTCCTCTGGTGACACTTGGTGGTGACATGTCTCGTGCCGAAGCATTTTTGCGACCCGCTTTGGAACGCACTCTGCGTCGGCTCGCGCACCCCTCGATACTTGCGAACACTAGAATAAACTTTTCTGAATTATCGGCCCTTAAGCCGTATCTAGGTGGTGTTGCGCTTGCTCTCGACGGGGTTACGGGTCTTGACGGGGCGCACGTCCTACCTTAGCGGCACAGCTCTTGTTCTTTTCAGCCATTCATGATCAAGCTCCACAATACAATACGAATCGGGATAGTCGGCCTTTCCATAGAAACCATGCTTTCCTCCCCCGGGGTCATTGGGATGGACAGTTTG
The DNA here is from genome assembly GCA_019241095.1 of Verrucomicrobiota bacterium. Lineage (GTDB taxonomy): Bacteria > Verrucomicrobiota > Verrucomicrobiia > Chthoniobacterales > JAFAMB01 > JAFAXJ01. The sequence continues at coordinate 4,195 of JAFAXJ010000676.1, forward strand.
CAAGAATATGGCGCTAAGGATTTTCGCCAGGGCGAGGTATGGATGGTACGTGGGATCCTTGCGAGACTAGACGCCGAGCCCGACGCCTTGGCTGTCCCTCTTTATTGGGTGACAGCGCTACCTGGGGGCCCGATGACCACCAAAGCCTATCGAGCTGTCAAGACCAAGACTCTACAGCTCATTGAGGAGCAAGGACCTTTCGAAGGTATTTTGGTCGTCAATCACGGCGCATTGGAGGTCGAAGGCTTAGATCAGGATGCAGATACCGACTTCGTCCTGGCAATTCGACAGCTGGTCGGTGAAAGCGTTCCGATCGGAGTAGCATTGGATCTCCATGGCGACATGACTCCGGAATTACTGAATGCAACCACGGTCTTGAGTATCCTGCGTACTGCCCCACATCGTGATGACAAAGAAACCGGTTATCGCGCAGCTGATCAATTGCTCGAGGTACTCAAAACCGGCATCCAGCCTAAAAAGGCCGCTGTTCGCATCCCAATTCTTTTGCCGGGAGAGATCGCGGTCACTACAGCGGAGCCCGCAAAGGCACTTTACAATTCACTATCTAGCTACTCAACGAAAGAAGGTGTTCTGGAAGCCAATATCCTAACCGGCTTTGCTTGGAATGATCGTCCCTGGACGTCGGCTACTGCCATCGTCGTTAGCAAGCGCAGCGCCGAACTCGCGCGTGCGATGGTTTTGGATCTTGCCGGCCGTATCTGGGCAGAACGCAAAGAATTTCGTCTCCAGATGGAGACTGCAGAAGTCAATGAGGGTCTCGCCCGTGCAGCAAACTGCTCTGAAAAGCCAGTATTTGTCTCGGATTCGGGCGACAATACCACAGCAGGCGCCGCTGGTGATTTAACCTTTGTGCTGCAAGCAGCACTTGATTTAAAACAGAATGGAGAAATCGTTATTGCCGGTATCACTGCCCCAACGACTGTCCAGAGGCTATTAGATGCGGGCATAGGGAATAGCATCGAAATTGAATTGGGTCTCGAGCACGTTTCCCGTCACAAGACTCGCCGCAAAGTTACGGCATTAGTGGAAGCCGGCGGCAAGGAACTCCACCTGCTAGGGTTTCAACCTTATCGTTCCAAGGAAAGTGCCTGGGCACGTGTGCGTATCGGAAAGATTATCGCAACTTTCCATGCACAGGCCATTGGCATCACTACCCCTAATCATTTTTCGGCCATGGGAATTAGCCCAACTGCCCATAAAATATACGTCGTTAAGCTGGGTTATTTACATCCCCAACTCGAGGACATTTCGGCGCGCCACATTTTATTGCTTAGTGACGGCACGTCGCAACTAGACATGACGCGCCTTTCCTGGGCACGATTGGCGCGCCCAATTCATCCTCTTGACCAAAACATGACCTGGAACCCGCACGAAGGGCTCTACGGGGACAAAGCATAGTAACGTACAATGTCAGTCATTCTTAAGCAGGTAGGCCTCCCGGAATTTGGTTCTGGCGGCGAGCAACCGGTGATCCCAGACAACACGTATGAGGTGCGCGCCAATTCAGCTTATGATCGCGCCGGCACAGACTGGCTTGCGGTCTATGCTGACCGTGAGCATTTCGGTAACATCGTCTTTCTAAGTGGCTTCGAGCCCCGTTTTGAAGAAGCCTTTCTCCTGCTCGGCCCGCAGCGCAAACGTGTATTGATCACGGGCAACGAGTCAGAAAGTTACGCCGTGATCGCGCGACTGCCTGGTTTAACGGTACTGCGCAGCCAGACCTTGAGTCTGATGGCTCAGGATCGCACCCAGCACCCTCGCCTGATTGACCGCTTGCGCGATGCGGGCATCAAGCCGCGAAATACGATTGGCTTGGTTGGATGGAAATATCTCGAGCCGGAAGAGGACGAGAATCATGCAACCGGCTTTTTCGTGCCATCAGTCTACGTACAAATGTTCGCGCGTTTGGAAGAATCTCAGGACGCGCTTAGGGACTGTACCTCCATTCTGATGCACCCGGAAACCGGGCTCCGCGCCATACTCGATGCCGATCAGATTGCCGCTTTCGAATGGGCGTCGACACGTTGCTCGCTGGCGCTCTGGCACATTGTTTCCGGCGTTCGTGAAGGCGACACAGAATTCGATGCGGTTGCCCGCATGGGGTATTGTGGTGATCCACTTGCTATTCATACAATACTCGCTTCATCAGCTCCCGGCGAACCTGTCATCGGGCTTCGCAGCCCTACCGGTAGAAAGCTCCGACGCGGAGATGGAGTGACAGCCGCAGTAGGGTTTTGGGGTGGTCTTTCATCTCGCGCAGGGCTTTTTGATACGGACAATGACGATTTTCTTGAACTGGCGAAGGCGTATTTTGACGCGCTGATCACATGGTATGAAATCGCCGATGTCGGAGTTAGCGGCGGAGAATTGCATTCGGCGGTGACCGATAAGCTTGCATCGGGCGGACTTCAATCCGCCCTTAACCCAGGACACCTGACAGGGCACGAGGAATGGATGCACACTCCTGTGCGCCCACGTTCCTCCGAAAGACTGCGCTCGGGTATGCCGTTTCAAATCGACGTCATTCCGACACCAATACCAGAAGGCCAATGCCTGAATTGCGAGGATCCGGTAACTTTCGCAGATGCAGGGTTACGTGATGAAATTAAGAAGAAACATCCAGATTGCTTTAATCGTATCGAGGCCCGCCGCTCATTTATGCGTATTCGGCTAGGTGTAGACGTTAAACCGAGTATTTTGCCGCTTTCCTCAACACCGCTTTATTTGCCTCCGTTTTGGCTAAAACCGAATCATGTGCTAGTTCGCGACTGACTTTCTTCAGCTGGCTAAGGGTTTGCAATGATCCGGGATAACCGATCCTGGGCTCTGATGAAACCCTGCTTCGATGTTCTTCTTTCATTGTTAGATCGAATTGTCTGAGACGGCGATTGTCCGATTCCGGTCTCCGCAGGTAGATAAGTGACTGCACCGGCGTTCGTAGGCGAGCCGGGTTCAAATTCACCCGCATCGAGAAAACCATCGCCGTTGTTTTGCAAGCACAGTCACCCCGGTTTGATGGAAATGTTTGTCAACCGGAGCAAGCCACTGGCGTCCTGCCGATCACCTTCGTAAGCATCCACATTGAAAGCAACGCTTCAGCCTAGAATTTCAATTCGTGCGACGAAGCTCGTTATCGTCCGGTTCGGAAAATGAGAGAGATTCAGAACGGACAAATCCAGCCCAAGGTTAATCAAGGCGTGCCTCCGGAGATGCGCGGCCGGAAAGGAGGAGGCCATTCCAAATCGCGGTTAAGATCCGCCAGGCAAGCCGCTCCCACCAAAGCCATGGCCAAACGCAACTCCTCAATCAGTAGCGAAAGGCACCGTGCAACCCCATCTGCTCCAGCGACAGCCAAAGCATACAAATATGGTCGTCCGATCATGATAACGTTTGCTCCGCGGAGAGGAGCTTCAAGGCATCGGTGGCCGCGCCGAATGCCCCCGTCAACCAGGACAGGGACGCGGCCGGCCAACTGCTGCACAATGTCGGGTAACGTCTTAATGGACGGAAGACTCGTGTCGGTTGCGTCCGCCGTGGTTGGAAACCATTACACCGGTCAACGCCTGCTCTGAGCGCCAGTTCGGCATCTGCGGGATACAGGATGCCTTTGAGAAGCCGCTTTCCATTTACCACAGAGCGTAACCAATCCACGTTTTCTTCTCTCTCATCGGTATCGTTGGAATTAATGTC
>JAFAXJ010000557.1 GCA_019241095.1 Verrucomicrobiota bacterium
CAAGGACCAACTGAACATCGGAATAACAGGTCAGATTCGGTATCGTGTGAGCGAAGAAAACCTTTATGCATTTTTGTTCGGAGTTAAAAAACCAATCTCGCACATTCTAGGTTACTTCATCTCTATCTTGCGAGAACGAATCGCGAATTATGAGGCACCCAAGGTAGCGCTCGATACTCTGCCTCTCCTGGATCGGACAAACGAAGGTTTGGCTGGCGTTTCTATTAACGACCTTCGGAAAAACCTCAACGATCTCAATCAGCAAATGGATCGGGAGTGCAGCTCTTCCGGAGGGCGATATGGAATCGTGCTGGACGCCTCGTTGATTACGGGAATTGATCCGCCTCCGGATATAGAATCAGCATTGGCGGCGATCAACACTGCGCATAATGAAGTTTCCTCGAATATCAGTCTCGCGCAGGCCAACGCAGACCAGCGGATTGAGCAGTCGAGGAGAGCGGTAGAGATCGAAACAAATCGAGCCCAGGCCGAAGTTCAACCGTTGCGATGGATGGCAGAGCAAATAACCAGTCTTAAGCAGAGCGGTTCGAATGCGCTCCCTGCTTACATTCGTAATATTCGGCTGGATCTTTATTCAAAAGCGCATCGAGTCATCCTTCGGGAAAAGGTCCAATGACGAGTTTTGTCATAGCTCTGGTTGCCACCTTTATTCTCTGCTGGCTCGCGTTTCCGGTACTCTTGGTATTTTTGAGCGCAATCAACTTTTATACGAACATCTTTGAAGGTCGTTGCAAGGTCTATATTTTGTTCGGAAAGGTGTTAGGGGTGATTCGGGAACCCGGTTTTCATCTATTGTGGATCCGGTTAAGTCCGCTGGTCGCGCTGGTTCGGTTTTTCGGTCGGATCTATGAGCTGGATATGCGTCTTGACCAGGAATACAAGCGCAACAACCCTGTGAATTCCGAGGAGGGTACACCGATGGGAATCGGGGTTTGGTACGAAATGAAAATCGGTAATCCTGTCGATTATCTTTTCAAAAATGTCGATCCGCGTGGGTCGTTGCAGGCTAACCTGGCAAACGCCGCCGTTCGATGTCTCAGCAATCTGCCCTTGGCTGAGATGTTGGAAAGCCGGCATGCAATGAGCCGAATCGTTCGATCAGAAGTATCTCCGAAATCCGAGGAGTGGGGCTATTCTCTGGGTTCGGTATACGTTCGCAAAGTGCATTTCCGAGACATCCTCATGATTGGTCAGATTGAAAGAAAGGTGGTGAATCGCTTGCGTCAGGTGACGTCCGCTATCCGGCAAGCAGGTGCGAATCAGGTCGATATCATCACCAGTTCGGCCGAGCGGCAAGCAGCAACTGAGTTTGCTAAAGCGCGTTCAGTGCGCCCGCAAATGATTGGCGAGGCGCTTCGGGAAATTGGTCAGGATGCAGATGTCCTGTCCGCCGTCTACGAAACTCTGGAGGTAGAACGTTTGCTGAAAGGAGGCGCTGAAATCACGCTGGTGCCGCCCAGGAGTGATGATCTGTTAGTAAACTTACTTGCTGTGGACGGGCATCACCTCGAGATGCGGAAAAGGCAAGGCCCGGTAACTCCTTCTATCTAGTTTCTTGAAACGATGGCGTTCTTTTTGCGACAAGAAAATTATTTACGTCCGACTTCGGCCGCAGCGGGCAAAGCCGCGCTTCAGACTTGCTCAAAGGGCGGAGCGCAGCACTTAGTTTTCGCAATAAGATTAACAATCCGGAATTGGTAGGGTTTGCTAAAGTACACGGGATCTTAACTTCGCCGAGATCGGATTCGGAAAAGGATTGGTAAGCCATGGTATCCCATACGTTCTCGGATCTTACCTTCAAGGTAGCGCAGATAACTTTCCGTTAAGAGGTCGGGATAATTTACGAACAGAGCAAAAGTCGGTGGCGATACGGCGTTCTCTGACCCTTTGCTCACCTGGGTTGCATAGAGAATATTTAGCCGCTTGCCACCTCTCATCGGTGGAGGCTGCGTTTCAGTGGCATCCTTTAAAAGCCTGTTGAGAACTCCCGTTCCAATGGTTTTACGCGAGTGTTTTCTTATTTTCTCAATACTTAGAAAAAATCGATCCAGATTTTCTCGGGTTTCTGCCGACAAAATGTCAATAGGCGCATAATCAAGGAAAAAAAGATTCGCTCGGATCTGGCCAAGCACACCGTTAAAAAAGTCCCTGATGCAAGCCGGAGGCTTGACAAGGTCTAACTTGTTCACCGCCACCAAACACGGTTTTTCGTTTTGCTGGATTAGCCCTGCGATCTTTTTGTCTTGTGCGGTCACGCCATCTACAGCGTCGATGACCAATGCACAAATGTCAGCTTTCTCGAGGCTTTTTTCTGACCGCATCACACTGAAAACTTCTACAGAAGAGTTGTGCTTTCCCCGAGCCCGTATGCCGGCCGTGTCAATGAGAATGTAATGTTTGCCATCCCGCTCGTATGGTATATCAACGGCATCTCGCGTAGTCCCTGCCAATCGGCTGACTATCGTGCGCTGGTCCTGCAAAATCGCATTAATCAGGGACGATTTTCCTACATTCGGGCGTCCAACGATCGCAAGTTTCAGAGGCTGAAGATTATCTTGCGATTCTGAATTTGAGAACGGTAGGTGTTTTTCGATTTCGGCAACTAGTTCGACAATACCGGTTCCATGGGCCGCGCTGACCGGAAACGGCTCTCCAAATCCAAGCTGGATAAATTCAGTGCCGTTCAGGTGATGTTTTTGATGATCAATCTTATTTACTACCAGAAGCACTGTCTTACCGGTGCCACGAAGATCTTTGGCAACAGCCAGGTCGATGGGGTTTAATCCCTCCCTGCCATCAGTTACAAGGAGGATCAGGTCAGAAAAATCTATAGCGAGCTGTGCTTCAGCCCTAACCTGCTGATCGAATTGGTCACCAATATGGCTTCCGAGACCGCCAGTGTCGATGACGGTAAAGGCTTGTTTTCCCAAATGACTGTCCGCGGTAAGACGGTCCCGAGTCACGCCGGGCTGGTCATGAACGATCGCAACGCGTCGTTGAACGAGACGATTAAACAACGCCGATTTTCCAACGTTCGGACGCCCGACTATAGCAACGGTCGGCAGTTTTCCCATGCAAAATGATTAACGAATTCATGCCCTCGCTCCACAATCAAACTCTATGATCGATGTAAACGCAAGCGTGCAAACCCGGCAAACGGCTGCTTTACGGAGCGCGTACCGCCAATTTGGCGAAGGCCATCGATATAGTATCCGATTCCAGAACTTACCGTAAGCAAAGTAGCTATTACGGTGAATAGCTGAACAACACTTTTTTTTGACCCAGCAAGGCCACAACAAATTGATGCTAGTTGAAAGACGGTTGCGGCTTTGCCGGCCCAACTCGGCCGAATGCGCGCCTTGCCTTTGACCTTCAGGAGCACCAAGTATCCGACCATGAGCAGAACGTCTCGACTGATTACGATTGACCCGAACCAGACCGGGAGCAATCTGTAGACCCGATTGGAGCTTAGCAGCGTTATTGCTGTAATAACCAGACCTTTGTCGGCGACTGGATCGAGCATCGCGCCCAATTTGCTCTGCTGTTTCAGCCTGCGTGCTAAAAAGCCGTCCAGCGCGTCTGTCGAGGCAGCGAGGAAAAATATCGCGCTCGGAAGCCAGCGCCGGTCTTTTTGGGTCTTTGGTGAAACAGGACTGGTCACGGAACGCGCGAAAAGAGGAATCAGGCAGAGACGCGCGATGGTTACCTTATTAGGAAGAGTCATTCGGGCGGAGATAGCTCGTTACACGCGCGGTCACGCGGTGTAAACTTATTTCCGGACTGTAGAAGCCTGTTGCACCCTGAGTGCAAGGCTTGATGCTCCCTCCGCTCAATGAAGCTCATGAACGACTCACTATCAGCTGTTCGGAGTCTTGCTCTCCGGTATCCTTTCCTGATCAGGCATTATTTCTACCTTGAAATGGAGATCTTTCATCTTTTCCGATAGCAGGTTCATTAGCGTCTTTTCTGCCTCAGCGGGTAGGGAATTCTCCTGCGTCCGCGCAGACTGGAGCATACTCTTAAGTTGTTCATCGATGTCCTGAGGCTGGACTCTATTCCATAACCCGTCCCGCATTTCCTCAACCGAGACAGATAAAGGTTCAACACTCAATATTTTGGCGGGCGGCATCCGCAAGAGCACATCCTGCCCGGAAACTTGAACATCGAATTGATGTGAAAGGTCAAAGCCGGCTTTCACCTGGTACAAGCCATGAACTCTGATGTTTTTTGTACTGCCAAGCCAAGTCTGACTTGTGTGCAGAGTTACTTCGGTATTTCGCTCAACGACCGCCAACTCGAGCGTTGATTTGGTTTCCTGAATCACGACATGATTATTGACCGAGATCCGAGGTTGAAACTGGAACAATTGGATGAAAGCGTCCCGCACTCGTCTGGCATTTACTGAGCTTTCCTGATGAAAAAGACGCAAAACGCTTGCCGGCCAATCGGCAATGCGATCGACCACCACTACTCCGCCAAGCACGAGCAAAGCAATGGCAAGGACAAAAGCTAAGGGCCAGTAATTTGGTCTCCGCTGCATACAAGAAAAAATACAGCCCCCCGCATCCGCTGGATACGAAGGGCTGCTGTTCCCCCCAGAACAATCCGTGAAAACTTTCCGACCGGTAATGTTGACCAACAACTGGAGGAGATCAAATAATTAATTTCATGCTTTCCACAAAGATTCGGCGATACCAAAAAATCAAGCAGACCTAGATCGAACTTCACGTCGTATCTCCGCAGCCAACCGGTTCTGCTCGCGATCTGCGGGCAGATCTTGCGTCTCTTCAGCATTTGCCTTCCGAAAGTGGCGTACCTTTAAATTCGGCTTTTCTTGAACTTTCCAAGATGTAGCCTGTCGATAGCGGCACCGGAACAATGCAAACAATTGTAATCGGACACAGAAACCCGGACATGGACTCAATCTGTTCGGCTATTGGCTATGCAGCTTTGAAGCGCAAAACCGGGATGCAAGGCGTTAAAGCGGCTCGTGCCGGCAACACCAATGAACGTATTGACTTCGTTCTTCGTAAATTTGGTGTCGAAAGTCCCGATTTCGTCAGCGATTTGACACCAACGGTCGCCGACGTCATGGAAACAGATGAAATATCTATCTCTAATGATTGCTCTATTTACATGGCCTTAAACTCGCTTGAGAGGCAACGGTTACGAGGTCTTCCCGTCGTAGATCAGGAGAATCGTTGTTTAGGATTATTATCGGGATGGAAGATTACTAACTATCTGTTTCCACGTCGCAATGACCTGAATGCGTCTCGCCAGATAGTCAGTTCCTTGTCGGAAATATTGGAATCATTCGATGGCCACTTCATTGCGGGAGAACCAGACTACACCAGGAAACAGCTGATTCTCATGGTAGCCGCAATGAGCCGTCAATCTTTTGCTGACCGGTTAAGTCGTTATCCAGCTTCGGAGGTAATGGTTTTCGTTGGTGATCGAGTCGATGTGCAGCTCGATGCAATCCAGGCGGGTATGCTTGCGGTGATAGTAACTGGTGGTCTGAGTATCTCACCCGAAGTAATTAGCGCCGCTCAGAAGTCAGGAACTCGATTATTATCGAGCCCGTATGACACGGCAACCACTGTCTTGCTTTCTAGAGGAGCAGCGAAAGTGGACCAAATGGTGGAA
>JAFAXJ010000266.1 GCA_019241095.1 Verrucomicrobiota bacterium
TTTCCGAAGAAGGTAGGAACAATCAGAGGGATATAGGAGTTAACCAGTCCAAGTTTGGCGAAAAGGGAAAACAATGGCACCATCGTGATAGGGTTAACCGGGAATTGGATAAATATAAAGATTGAAGCGATAACTGGGTAGAATGCCAAGTCGCGTCCGGGCCATTTAATCCTAGAGAACCCGTATGCAATCAGAAAATTTGAAAGAACACTTCCTACGACAACCGATCCAGCGTACATCATAGTATTGGCGAGATAATTTAGAAACGGAAATGTATTCGTGGCCTGTCTAAAATTCTCCCACACCGGATTGGCTGGTATAAGTAAAGGTGGAAACCTCGAAAGTTCCTGATCAGATTTCAATGCTGTTACTCCCATCCAATAAATAGGAGAAATGTAAAACAGGCTCACAGCCACAAGAAACAGGCGCGCACCCATTGTTCTTAGAAACTCCTGACCAGTGATTAACTGGCCCGAGCTCAGAGCTTTATTGCTCATTCTTTACTCCAGGTGATAATTTACCCAATATTTAGATGACCAGAAAATCATCACGGCAATTGCTGTATTGATAAGAAAGAGGATTCCCGAAATCGCGGCGGCAAAACCAACGCGGCTGTACTCAAAAGCATTTTTGTAAATATAGAGTGCTGTAAACATCGTTGAATTCAGGGGACCGCCTCCGGTCATAATATAAGCCGGTACAAAGACCTGTAAGCCGAGGCCGAGACCGATAATGAGATCGTACAGTATAGTTGGAGTCAGTAACGGTAAGGTAATATGCCAAAACTGTCTTAAACGACCCGCTCCGTCCAGGGATGCTGCGTCATAAAGACGGCTCGGTATAGACCTCAGCGCAGCCAGGAAAATCAAGCCAAACTGACCAGCACCAAACTGCGCCACTAACACGATCGCCAATTTCGACCAGCGAGCGTCACCAAGCCAATCGATCGCGGGGATATGCAAAAAACTGAGCAAGTAGTTAAACAATCCATATCGAGGATTCAGCATCCAGATTAACATCATCGAGAGCGCAAAAGCCGGGGCGACGCTTGGAATATATAACAGTGCACGGTAAAGATTGACTTCCCGTAACCTTTGATGCATCGCCAGAGCTAAAGCAATTGCTACCGCTACTCCCAGCGGTACAGCAAGAGCAACATAGTAGAGTGTATTGTAGAGGGATTTCCAAAATAAGGTGTCATGGAAAAGCTCTTCATAGTTTGCCCATCCGATCCACCTTGGATCGCCAAACCCAGAGTAGTCAGTCATTCCCAAATGGAAGTTAGACAGGACAGGGTAGACCAGAAACAGCAGAAAACCGATCAGCCACGGACTAATAAATAAAAGTCCGAACAGTAGATTTCGGAACTTGGATCGAAATGCCGGCCGCAAGTTCTGGGCTAGCACAATTTTGCTATTTGCAAAACCGATTCATTTGCGGTTGCACGGTCTCGTCAACAGTCTGGAGAGCCGGCTCTGGCTTTTGACTATTGGTGATGACAGATTCTTCAGCCTCTTTCAGTTTGTCCCAGAGTACTGCCCCGACCGGAATCGGCGGACGTGATCTGGAATCGGGCAATAGGCTGAGAAAAAATTGATATTCCGGTGCAAACAATTCTTTTCGTTGCAGCAAACTTTGCAGAGTCGGAAGAGATGCTGCCTGCTTCACAAGGAGTGTCTGTCCTTCCTCTCCGGAAACGAAACGCAGCAAGTGGTAAGCAGCCTCTACGTTCTTGGATCCTTGCAGAATCGCAACTGACCAACCACCGGACCACGTGGTCTTTCGACCGTTCGGCGCAGGAATGTAAGTCACACCATAATCAAGCGTCGGAGCGACATCTTTCATTGTTGCGAATACCCAGTTGCCGCTAATCACGAACGCCACTTTTCCCGTAAAGAATGGCATTTGCGAATCCGGCAATGTTCCAACGCTGGGCCATTGCCAATAGGTATCCACGAAAGTCCGAGCTTTCTGCGGGTTAAGCGCTTTCGCCCAATCATAGAGAAACTGGTATCCTTTGACAACGCCCGGGTTTGTCGCAGTTACCTTACAATTTGAAAAATCGAAAAAACTGCCTCCAAACGCGTAGCCCCAGGTATAGCCCCACCCCTGTTCGAGCCACGGGACAAATCCGATGCGGGTATAGGCTCCAGAAGAATCAGTCTGGTTCAGCTTAAATGCTAACTGCTCAAACCGCTCAGGATCGATCGGGCCTTTAGCCTGATCAAATTCTGCCGGATCAATACCAGCATCCCTAAGCAGCTGTTTGTTATAAAACAGCACCCGAGCATCGGTATTGGTCGGCAGAGCATAGACTTTGTTTTGATATAGCACTTCCTGCCATGGTCCTGCAGAATACTTTTTGCTGAGGTCCGCGTCCTCTTTAGCAATCAATGGGGTTAAGTCAACAAGCAAGCCACTAGCCGCTCGCTGAGCGATAGTGAAGCGGTCAATGATTGCAATATCTGGTCCGGCGCCGCTTCGAACAGCGGTCATCAGCTTTGCTACATCCGTCTCGGATCCTGGCACTATTTCAGTACTAACCTTAATGCCAGAGTTCTTCTGAACGAAGTCGTCCGCTGCCTTTTTATAGGCATCTTTCTCGTGAGCTCCGAGCGACGAATTTATCCAGAACTTGAGTTCTGTTTGACCGAGCGTAGACACGGTTAGAGCAATTAAAGAAGCAAATAGTAGGAGGAGATTTTTCATGCTAATTGGTACCGACTATGCTTTGTGAAAATGTCTGCATACAGCCAGCGATCTCGGAATTCTGACTGTTTAACAAACTGAGCGTTTGTAAGGTAGCGAAAAGCAACTTACCAGTCAAGACTAGTGAAGCCTACCTCCGAACTCAAACAAAACCTTGCGCGTCTCGGCGGCCGCCTGCTAGAACTGAATTGCTGGCGCGATAAAGAAACGTTGATGATTGGCGCCGGACAATTCCGGGCGGATAAGGCCTCCCATTGGATTGAGATCCGAACCGGAGATTTCTGGCCGCAAAAGGCAACACCCGTCTGGTTCAGGTTTGAATGCGCCGTGCCAGAAACATGGGACACCCAGCCTATCTACTCGCGGTTTGCACTAGGAGGCGAAGCGATTCTCAGTTTCAACGGCAATGCTATTGGTGGCCTCAACTCTTTTCATCAGGAACACTTCCTTCTAAAGGCCGCGAAAGGTGGTGAAACCCTGTACTTCGAAGCAGAAGTTGTTCCTCATGGCCTTTTCGGTACGCCGGTCAATCGTCCGCAGATTGAAGAGGCCTGCTTGGTTCTTCCAGACTTGGAAGTGCGAGCTGTTCTGGAAGATCTGGCTGCGGCACTGGATGCAGCTAACTACCTGGAGTCGATTGGGCGCGCCGACGTTTCTGAGCGGATCGCGGACATCGTCCAAAGCGCATTCACAAAAATTAAAATACCGCGCGGCGAAACGGACTCTTACCTGGCGCGACTCGCCCTTCGCTCGCGGCAAAGTTCATTGGATGGCTTCTACGGCAACCAGGAGAGCTTGGCTTCGCTATGGGAAGAATACACATTTACCGCACCCCTGGCCTCATGGGTAGACGAATCGCGGCGAGATTTGAAGCATCTCCGGGAGAGATTTGCCACAGACCTGAGTAAGATACGCGAACTTTATCCCCCAATTGGCGAGATCCGGTTGACAGGCCATGCGCATATTGATCTCGCATGGCTTTGGCCTTTAGAAGAAACCCAAAGAAAAGCCCGGCGCACGTTTTTGACCGTCGTCGGGCTGATGGATCAATATCCAGAGTTCTATTTCAATCAATCGAGCGCTCAAGCTTATGCGTGGATCGAAAAAGACGACCCTGCATTGTTTCGCAGAATTCAGGCTTTTGTGAATAGCGGGCGATGGGAGTTGACCGGGGGAATGTGGGTAGAGCCTGACGGGAATTTGCCTTCTGGTGAGTCCTGGGTTCGTCAGTTGCTGATCGGACAACGATTTTTCCAAAGCAGGTTCGATCATCGTCCCAGGGTGGCTTGGTTACCCGACTCTTTCGGGTTTACCGGAAATCTCCCCCAGCTCCTTCTATCAGCAGGAATTCGTTATTTCTTTACTCATAAACTGACGTGGAATGAACGAAATGAGTTCCCTTATGATTGGTATTGGTGGGAAGGCATCGATGGCAGCCGAGTGCTGGCACATAGTTTTCGTAACCCGGATCACGGCTACAATGCGCATATTGAGGCGCTGGACATAGGAGAGACCTGGCGCAACTTCAAAGGAAAATCCGATAATGATGCTACCCTGCTCGCGTTCGGATACGGCGATGGTGGAGGAGGGCCCACGAGCCAAATGCTCGAGCGATATGAACGCTTAAAAGATTTTCCGTCCATGCCGCGCCTTCGCATTGGACAAATCGAAGATCTTTATGAGCGTACCGACACAAGGTCGCTGCCGGTATGGGTCGGTGAACAATATCTGGAATATCATCGTGCTACATTTACTACCCAAGCAAAAGTAAAAGCCCTGCATCGCCGGCTTGAATGTGCAATTGTGCAATCTGAGGCTGCCGCCGCCTTAGCTCTGGTTTTGCGCAGCGAAAAGTATCCTCGATCGGAGCTGGAACAGATTTGGCAAACGCTGCTCCTTAATGAGTTCCACGACATTCTTCCAGGCTCGAGCATTCGTACTGTTTATAAAGCAGTTCACCAACAATTGATCGATAGTTTGCAAGCAGCCCAGAAAATACGCGATCAGAGCCTGGATTTATTATCTGGTCGTGTAGCAGGCCGTCCTACAGGGTGGTTAATTTGGAATTTTCAAATCCATCCTCGTAAGCTGGTACTGGAATTGCCTGGACCACCGGACGCAGAATTTAAATTAACTACACCGGAAAACTCGGAAATTGCTTACCAGCAAACTGCATCGGGTAATCTGATAATAGTCGCTCCAGAAATCTCAGTTCCGCCTCTGGGATCGATTTTATTAACATTGACAGCCGGAAAACCGAATCCCACTAATCTTTTAGTTCGCTCGACAGTATCGGAGATTGAAAATGAGCACTTGAAGATATCTGTTAATCCGGATGGTTCCTTAGGTTCACTTTTTGACAAGGAATACCAACGGGAAGCACTGGCTGACCGCGGAAATCAGCTTTGGATCTTTACCGATATTCCGCGGCAGTTTGATGCCTGGGATGTTGACGCATCCTATGCGCTGGAAGGAATCGAATTGACTTCGGTAGAACCTAATCGGGCGAGCGAATCTGGGCCGCTGCGCGCAACCATCAGGGTGATTCGCAGGTTCGAAAAATCCGAAATTGTTCAAGATTACTCAGTCACCGGCGGAGAAAAGAAATTAACCATTAAGACCTGGGCACGCTGGCAAGGACGACGCCGCATGTTACGTGCGCTGTTTCCATTTAAAATCCGTTCGCACGAATTTTGGACAGAAATAGCTTTTGGTGCGTCCGCTCGCCCAACGCACCGAAACACATCCTGGGACGAAGCGAAGTTCGAAGTTCCGGGCCATCGATGGGCTGACTTAAGTGAACCAAGTTATGGTATCAGCTTACTAACAGACTGTAAGTACGGTTACAGCGCGCATCAGAATGTGCTTGGCATTACATTATTGCGCTCACCGATTTACCCGGACCCTTATGCTGACGAAGGGGAGCACGAATTTACTTACGTTTTATTGCCTCATTTCGGAGACTGGCGAAACGGCACAGTGCGCGCCGCCCAAGATTTGAATTCACCGCTTCACCCTGGATTGACAGTGGTGGATTCCAGCAAAGCAGCAGGCCTTTCCTGGCAACTCAGTGGAGGAATTCTCGAACTAGCTTGCTTAAAGAAGGCGGAAGACTCAGACGACTTGATCCTTCGGCTCTATGAACCACACGGCAATCGAGGTGTAGCCAAGCTGCAATTGGCCGGCTTGCCTTTGCGCGCGGCGTTTCAAACTAACATTTTGGAGGAAGCTCAAATCCCCGCCGCTATCGATCATGACTCCTCAATTCATCTCGAATTTACTCCATTCCAAGTAATTACCCTACGGCTAAAGCTGGAGAGGAAGGCTCCTGCCGCACTCCAGGGCGCTTGACGAAGATCAGGGGTCTTTCAAATCGTAATACAATCGCATGCCAAAGCCCAAACTATAGCGCCTGACGTGCATGGTTTGACAGAAAGCCTCGGCCTCGCGCCTAATCACCCATAAGGCCGGGCACCGGCCCGGCCTTATGTACCGCATTCCTTGAAAAGGCAATATCTGAACTATTACAGGACAGCGCTTGATCTTATGAATTTGCGGCGGGCGATTGACGCAAGAAAGCACCCGCCAAGGACCAGAATCACTTCGGACGGCTCTGGTACTGCGACAAATGCCAAACCCGAGATAGACCCATCCCCTGCAAACTGAAGGCTGTCGGATCCTAGTAATGTTGCCGACCCGGTTTTTGGATTAATATCATAAAGTTGATCATTGACGGCTCCCAGCAGCTTGCCGTCAGGACCGAACGT
Source organism: Verrucomicrobiota bacterium (assembly GCA_019241095.1). Classification (GTDB taxonomy): domain Bacteria; phylum Verrucomicrobiota; class Verrucomicrobiia; order Chthoniobacterales; family JAFAMB01; genus JAFAXJ01. Next base: position 6,477 of record JAFAXJ010000266.1, read on the forward strand.
TAATCCGGCAAACGCGCTTCCACCAACTCCCAAACCGCCTACTAACGTAAGCTTTCCCGTTTTCTGATCGATAGTATACAGATCTTCTTGTCCGTAAGGGAACGTAGCGGTCTCTGGGCCAGTACCGATGCCGAACAAAACGTTATTGCTACTAAACGCTAAACCGTCAATTTTTACGTCTCCTGTTGAACCTAAACGCGTTGCTTTGCCTGTTCCGATGTTGAAGCTGTAGAAATCGTCAGTTGGAGCAACATCCGCAGATCCACTGAATGCGGTTGTAAGGAAGCCAGTGCCATCGCTTCGAAACGCGAGATCTCCTTCACCCGAAAGTCCTTGGAGGCCAAGACTAATTGGCGAAACAGCAGCACCAGTTTGTAAATCAATCCGATATAGAAGGTCCGAAGGCTGGTCGAAGGCATACAACGAGCCGTTAAGATTCGCGATTCCGTATGGAAACAATAATCCGCTAGAGCCGACGACGGTACCTGCCCCGCTGGTTGGATCAACGGTCAATAAATCATTCGAGGAGATTGCATAAAGAATAGATGTTTGCGCTTGGGCGCTTTTTATTCCGAGAGCAGTGATACTGATTGCTATCCCCAGAAGCGTGAAGACTTTTGCACTCATTAGATTTGTTCTCAGCATTATCTTTATCGGATTTCCCCATTAACACCGGCGGGGAAAAAGAGACCACTCGACGCATTCACTTCTCCATAAACGATGTTTAGTACTTCTCGCGGTGTTCTGCTAAATGCGATTGAGTTAGAATCTGTTGGCACTATGTTAGCCCTGCCGTTAATGACAACACCCTGATCTTTGCCGTCGCCTAACATCCCTCGCAGGTTCGAGATTTTATCCGCAGCAGTTTGCGTCGGGGTGCCACCCTGAAACAACAAAAGACGGATCAGACCTGCGTGATAAGCCTCTACTCCAAGGATGCCTGCTGCAGCTCCTAAATAGGTTTTGTTGGAAACCAGCGGTGCTGCACCGTGGTATGCTGTCACACCTACATCTTCGAAAATAAATGCACCGATAATGAAGTTAGTATCGCTGGCAAATGGATCAAACGAAGAACCAAGTCCGGCAGCCTGAGCAGCAGTATTGAAGCTGTTCAGGAGATCTATGGCAGGGCGCGCAACTGGCTGCACGCCAGCAGCTTGCAATGCTGCACGAAGAAATTTGACGTGATTTTTTTCATCGTTCGCAATCTCTTCTGCGTACTGTTGAACGGCGGGTATCTGGAACGGAACTTCTGGATTGGCCTTGATTGTAACTCCCCCAGGTGTCCCGGAACCGTAGACGTCGACGCCATTTGCCTCAAGGCCTACGCCAGTTACCGCACGGAGATAATACTCTGCTTCCAGGTATTCAAGATTCAGCGCGAAATTTAAAATGGCGGCATCAAGTCCAGAACGGTTTTGAGCGTTCGCACCGGAAGCGGCAGCGAGTAGAGCGCCCCCGGTACTTATTGCTAAAGTAGCAGCCCCAGCTGCGCCACCAGCACGACCGAGGAAAACACGACGACTGACTAAATTGTGTAAAGGTGAATTTAGATTCATAGGAACGGTAAAAAAGACGCATCGATGTTGGATACGCCATATGAGACTGTGCGCGAAAATGGCGTAGTTAGATGCACTAGATTCAATCTCTAACAATTTTTTTTGACTCTCAGCATACGAAGCCGTGAAGTTATGAACTTGTCTATCCGAGCAACGACAACCTGAGCCGCTGTTAGAAGGGCGCCGAATCAATTAGATCGACAGTTCGGTATGAACCGCATTCTTTCCGAAGGTTCTAAGGAATGTGTATTCCTCTTGTTTCCCCGAATCCTCCTCCTACTCGTTCTCGTCCTTGTTCACATTAATGTTTAACTCGCGGACAGGTCGCTTGTTCGCGTCAGGGCCCAAACTTGGCACCAACATCACTCCGCAAGAACGAGGACGTGAACGAAAACGATCGATGAGGGAAAAAGGAGTGAGCCGGTTTGATTAACAGGGTCAGGCTCTAACTGCACATTCTAAGGTGCTCGATTCTGCTTGCATTTACAGCAATTGGGACGACCCTTGCTCCCTGTTTGTTTAGGTTCGTTGTTCAAAAGATTGTCTTCCGGCTTCGCCTGAAGGTGATCTGAAACCCGGTGATCGGGAACGGCCCGGCATTCGGATTAAATCATTATATGAAATTGTTTGTAGGAAACCTGTCGTTCAGCATGACAGAAAATGAGTTGGAAGACCTCTTCGGCCAATACGGAACTGTGAACGAGGTGGGAGTCGTAACAGACCGCATGTCTGGACAGTCTCGCGGGTTTGCATTCGTTACGATGAGCAGCAAGAGCGAAGCGGAGGCTGCTATTCAAGCGCTTAATGGTAAACAGATCGAGGGACGTGCTCTGACCGTCAATGAAGCGCGACCTAAAACCGAAAGGCCAGCACGTTCTTTCGGTCGCGCCTCTCGCTGAACGTAGAGATCTAGTCTACTGGCGAGTTAAAGAATGCACTGCCAATAGGAGAGCCTTTCCTATTCTGGACGATTGATCAACCTCAGAGTTGCTGAACGAAAGTATTAAGCTCTGAGGGTTACGGTGGCGGGCTGGGGCAAAAGTTTAAGAATTGCCCCAGCATGTCTTTATCTAAGAGTACTGCCCTCTCGAGAGCTGATAGGCGGGGCAGAAGCCTCAGGCAGAGTAGAGGTCGCGTTATCGGCGCTACCGATTTGATCAGCGCAAGAAACTAAAAAAGCGGTTACCAAGGCCAGAACCAAGACTGTGAGATGTTTCAGATTCATGTCGTAGGGTCGCGATGCCCATCTTAATCTAAACGAAGTTTCGTTCTGCCAATAGAGGCTCCCTGTCAATCAAAAAAATTGACCATCGGGGTCAGGAGACGGCGCTTTCAGCGCAATTGCATTGACTACGTTGTCTTTTCCCATCGACTTTAACCTTCACAGTCAATGGAAAATAATCCGATGAACAGCTTTTCTGGCCTAGGCATGCACCTGGGCAACTTGTCCCGATTATCGCACGCAAAAACCCGCTCAATCAGCGCAGAAAATTTTACAGGCGCCAAAGCACAAGGGGGAATGGCGGTTGAAGGTACGGGTGCTATTCACGCCCGTGGACTTGGCATCGATGCAAGTGGGCGCGGGTGGAAGGTTTCGCCTTCGATCGAAATCGTTCCGGGCGAGAATCGTCTGCTGTGCGATATAGAAGGGCAAGGTGCGATCCAACAGATCTGGTGCGTTGTTTCCAATGTGCGCTGGCGCAACCTGATCCTGCGCGTTTTTTGGGACGATCAGGAGCATCCATCTGTAGAGTCGCCGTTGGGGGATTTTTTTGCGTGCGGCTGGAACCGCTTTGCACAGGTATCATCCTTATCGGTATGTGTGAATCCCGGCCGAGCTTTTAACTGTTATTGGGAAATGCCATTTCGCAGGCGAGCCCGCATCATGTTAGAAAATCGGGATCCCGATGAGCCGGTTATCTTGTATTATCAAATTAACTATACGCTAACAGACGTTCCGGAAGATGCTGCCTATTTCCATGCGCAGTTCCACCGGACCAACCCGCTTCCTTTTGGGGAGGATTATGTCATTCTGGATGGTGTTCGAGGCCAAGGCCATTATGTCGGAACTTATCTTGCATGGGGCGTTAACAATGCGGGCTGGTGGGGGGAGGGGGAAATTAAATTTTTCATGGACGGGGATACAGAGTTTCCGACTATCTGCGGCACGGGCACGGAGGACTACTTTTGCGGAGCGTACAACTTTGACGGTGGTGTCATTGACCCAAATATGACGAGTGCCTACCGAGAGTTCACAACACCGTATTCGGGTCTGCCACAGGTTCTGCGTCCGGACGGGACCTACGAATCGCAGACTCGTTTTGGGATGTATCGCTGGCACATTATGGATCCCATCCGTTTTGAAACAGATTTGAAGGTA
>JAFAXJ010000620.1 GCA_019241095.1 Verrucomicrobiota bacterium
GCATTGACAGTGATTACAGTCGGGAACTGGAATGTTATCATACTGAGACATTAGCGTTACGGCGTGAAGATCCAATCTGGGGTCAGTTTGGAGTTTTGGTTCGAGCGGAACGTTACGAACGTTATCGGACGGCAATGGCAGAGGGTCGCTTACGCCGTGAGCGGCTTACATTATTTTTCACGCGAGTAATCGATACAAACGTCCCCGTAGCTGTTCATACAGCCGTTGCGGAATACTATGATTCACTATCCAAAAAGGAGAGTCTCGGGCTAGCTAACTTTGTTCTAGGTACGCTCTCTCGACTATTTCCTGATTGTCGTGTGAGCGCGATGCGCGACGAAGATCATTTCCTGTTTTATTATCGCTACCTGAATACCAATCTGCAAAGCTTGCAAGCCGATCCATTGCAAGGCTTTGATCCCTCGGTTTCGATTCAACAAAACTGTCTTCACGCTGAAGGCATAACGCCTAACCACCATTCGAGCGTTTCATTTAATCTGGATTGTTACTCGCATGCCGTCTTCGCATTGAGACAATGGCCGAGGCGGACCTTTCCTGGAATCATCACGGCGCTGACTAGCATCGGTTTTCAGGAGTACGCGATCACGTTGAATATCTATCCGAAACGCATCGATAAGGTTATCGAAAAAGAAGAAGCAAACATCCAGCGGCTTGCAATCGATGCTGTCTCAGAACGCAAACAGTCGTTGTTAACTGATTTAGCCGCCAAACAGGAAAAGGTAAATGAGCTGCAGCAAGGAAAAGTTGTGCCGCTCAGTTGTCTGTTCGTAGTGAGAATCTGGCATCGAGACCCGGAGACACTGGCCGCCCGATGTGCCTCGGTGAGGAATGCATTTACTGCAATGGGAGGATCAATTGTTCACCATGCTACCGTTCCGGAGAACGCGCGCCAGCTCTTCTATCAGACGTGGCCCGGCTGGACGTTTGGCAATTATCGCGCATACGACCTTTCGGCGGAGGACTCGTATGCTGCCGATATGATTCCTTGGTCTGCGACATTTACGGGACATCTGGAAGGTGCTGAAGCAATATATAACGGTGCGCGCGGGAACCTGGTCGGGATCAAGACGCGAATTGGTAATACGCCACAGCATGGAGTTCTGTTTGGTATGACAGGCGCGGGTAAATCGGTAATCATTGCCGATTTGCTGGCGCAGATTGGTCATCGATTCGGCTTTCGATTGATCGTAGAAGAAGGGCTTTCCCATGGAGTTCTAACCCAAACACAGGGCTGCGAGCCGATCATAATTCATCCAAACTCCAATCTTACTATCAACTATCTAGATACCGGGCAAGCTCCACTCTCACCTATGCATCTGGCGTTTAGTGCCGGACTTTGCATGCTTTTCTGCGGCAATGAAGGGCTGGACGATGAACGAAAGGCACTACGTCATGCGATGATCGTCGAAAACCTTCAACAACTGTATAGTGACGTCTTCAACGATTGGGTAGTTGCACACGAGGACGCAGCAGAAGAGCTTCGGTGGCGCGCTTGTGCCGTCGATCGATATCTCAAAGTGAATATGCGCGGTGCACAAAGCAATTTTGTCGACGCCTTTGCCGCTGTTCGCGATTGGGAAACCGAACACCCCGAGCAGGCTCACGATTTCATGAGTGCAATCAAGGAAGACGAGGTTGTCAATTTTTCTAAAGACCCCGCTACAGCCAACTATGTACGTGATCTGGCGTTTGCATATTTCAGCCCAGATCAGTTTCCGATCCACAGCGCCTTGATTGAGCAGTTGTTATATAACCCAAGAGGTAGTTCCAGGGAACGAGAGGAAAGCGATCGAATTGGTAAACTGCTAAGAAGCTGGAGCCGGGAAGGGGAAAAGGGAAAGCTTTTTGATGGCACTAGCAATATTCAAATAAACGGTAGAGTAGCACACTTTGAATTAGGTCAAATCCCTGAACATTCTTCCGAAATGCGAGCTGCTGCCAATTTTCTGGTGGCAAATTACGGGCGCCAGCAGATCATTTCAATGCCACGAGCGACACCTAAGATTGCTATTTTCGAGGAAGCAGCTCGAACTCTGGATATCCCTGGGGGCGTGCGAATGATCCAGGAGTATTATCGGCAAATGAGGAAGTTCGGCTGCAATATCCTTGCGGTGATCCAACAATATGAGGTTCTAAAAAACTCTCCGGCGCGGGGAGCGATGATTGGAAACTCCAAAATGTTCCTGATCACTTCTCAACAGAGCCGGGAAGATGCTCAGGAGATAGGAACCGCGCTCAGCTTGTCTAGCAAAACGATTGATACTATTAATTCCTATCCTCTGCCCGAGCTAATGGATCCCAGGGACCGTTTCAGTGCGTTCACTTACGTTGCAAACCATAAAACGCGACGCCTGATCGGAACGGTTAAGAATGTGGCTTCACGTGAATTGTTATACGCGGCATCGAGCGATAATGAAACTTTTGATAATCGCAAGACAGCCCTAACTAACTATCCAAACATTGTGCAGGGAATCGTTCAGGAATCCGACAAACTTGTCTGTGCAACAGAAGAGTCGGCAACGGAACCTATTTTATGAAACGATTATTATCGGGAGTCATTCTTTCACTGGCAGGCTGTACGGTGGGCCCTACGGTGCCTAAAGGAGAAATAACCATGCAGGGTAGGGGAGCAGAGGCCCTGACCAACGAGGGTGATCCATTGATGGAAAGCGGGACAAGTGTTCGGAAGGTGCCGATCGAGTTTGCTAAAGGCTATACAAAGGGCATCGCGGACCAGGTAAAAAGGACCTACTGGACTCGTCAGGACAGCCAGAGAACCGCTAACCAGGATATTGAAGGACGAGTCAAGTATTACGATGCGACCATTCCGGAACGGGAGGATCCAGGTGGGGTCATCCGGGTCCAACGCGAA
>JAFAXJ010000038.1 GCA_019241095.1 Verrucomicrobiota bacterium
GACGATCTTTGCACCAGCTTATCACTCGCCAGGAAGGCCAATCGCCTTGCAATTGATATCAGTGCCCAGAATCGAGCGGCCAACTGCTGCAAAATCGCTGGCCGAAACGCCAAGACCGGTCATCTTTAGTCGCCTGAGAGAAACGAGCTTTGTCTGGCCCGGAAACGAGAGGGGCTGATCCATTGAACTTCGTAAAACTAGTCTCGCTACAAAACTAGTGGTACCACAAAGGTAGACAGCTCAGGACTCGAGAACTTAGCTTTGGCGATTCGAATCATGATAGGCGTTTTTGATTCTGGATACGGTGGACTGAATATTCTAAAAACGTTGCTTCAAAGGCTGCCCGAGTACGACTACCTTTACCTTGGGGACAACGCACGGGCTCCGTATGGCGCAAGAAGCTGTGAAGTCATTTACCGTTTTACTCTTCAAGGAGTCCGATATCTGTTCAGCCAAGATTGTGCTCTCGTGGTTCTGGCTTGCAATACTGCGTCCGCGCGTGCTTTACGGACAATTCAACAACGCTATCTGGCTGTTGAATGCAAGGATCGCCGCGTCTTAGGGGTAATCCGGCCCTCGGCAGAAGCCCTGGCACGTATTCCGGTTGGTGAGATCAGCAGCGAGCCTCGTTTCGATATTGCGGGCAAGGTGGCGATTTTAGGGACTCAAGAAACCATTCAGTCCAATTCTTTCGTGCTCGAGCTGCAAAAGTTAGCGCCCCGGCTCGAGATTTATCAGCAGGCATGCCCCCTTTTGGCTCCCCTCGTTGAAGCCGGAGAGATCTCAGGTGAAGGACCCTCTTGGTTCGTGCGCAAGTATCTAGCCGAGCTAAGGATCCGCTGTGATGCTCCAAAAAGAATCCTTCTCGCTTGTACCCATTATGCGGCTCTGGTGCCGATCATTCGGCAGTTTCTTCCAAACGAAACCGAAATCTTGACGCAGGATGAGATCATCGCTGAACGACTCAAAGACTGGCTGGTGCGGCATCCTGAGCAGGACATCAGACTGGGAAAAACTGGGAAGCGGCTTTTTCTAACAACGGATGACGCGAGCGATTTCGCAGCAGTTGGCCGCTCGATTCTGGGCACTGATATCGATTGCAAGGCGATTCGCCTTCCTGGCGAGTAGTAAGCTGGTGCAAAGATCGTCCCCCTTCCCATCGGCGTCCTCGAGTAGAAGAGGCAAAACTCTGCCATCTTGATCCCGGCAAAAGCGACGCAAAGGAACTCCGCAGACTTATTCGATAACGAGCACGAGCACGTTGGGGAAGGGAAACAACTATAATGCTACAAGCCTATCGCTCTGAGGGGAATTGCACAAAAGGATTAAAGACCGGGATCGAATAATACCAGACTTGAGTTCCTCCAACGTTCGTTTTGAAAGGACGCCCGTAAAGGCGACGGACGGATTCCATGGTGGAAATGCCGGGAACCACAAGCCGCAGTTTGCGTTCTTGATTTGTATCCGCGGTAATGGTGTAGATATAGACAGGCGGCGAGTTTACCTTACCGTTTCTGTCGAATGTTATCGCTACCGCGTCTGTTCCATAACCATTATTAAAAGGCGTTGGTTCATCTACTGGAGCACGGATAAATCCCATTTTCATCCATCGGTCCGAGTTGGAAGGAATTGCGTAAAAACCGGATTGCTCTCCCGATATACCCGTCAATCCCGCGGCCGCTCGAGTATCGATTGCCCAGAATGATAGCCATATAGAAACGGATAAAAAACAACCTAACGTCGGCATTATTAGCGTTTTCCTTTCGCGATCAGTCCTCTTCAGCTAACCCGACCCTACCTTTTTTTCTCTGCTCAGCTTCGGCCATCGCGCGATCGATCAACAACGTAGCGAGCAATTGTGTCCCTTCATCGAGATCAGTGTTTGCTTTCTTGAGTTGGGATAAAGTATGGCTCTCCAGCGCCTTTTCAACGGCGGTGACCAACGCTGCTATTTTCTCTTTCTCGGAATCTGAGATCTGGTCTCCAACAAGCGTCAGTGCACTGCGAACTGCTGGCAGGAGTTCATTGCTTTTTAAAACCGTTTCGGTCCAAACGCGTTCGCTCATGTCGTCAAAGGCGTGATCTAATGATTCAGCGATCATCCGCTCAACCGCTTCGTCTGTGACATTTACCGCACTGGTAAGATCGACGATTACCTCCCTGTTTGTCCGGATGTCCCGAGCTAAAACGTGCAGAATTCCATCGGCGTCTATTTCGAATTGTACTCCCACTCTCGCCATCCCTTTCGGGCCGGGTTCAAAGGCCAGTTCGAACCGGCCCAGTTCCCAATTATCCTTCGCGAGCTCGCGTTCTCCTTGCAGAACGACGATCTGCATCGAGGTCTGATTCGCAACCGCGTTAGTAAATACCTCCCCTGCTTTGCACGGAATAGTGGAGTTTCGCGCAATAATGACATTCATCAGACCGCCAAAAGTCTCGATTCCCAGAGACAACGGGGTGACATCAAGCAAAACGATATTTTGAACTTCACCGGAAAGAATTCCAGCTTGCACGGTTGCACCAACCGCGACTGCCTCATCGGGATTCTGGGAAACGTTCGGCAGCCGCTGAAAAATCTCGGCAACAAACTGTCTGACGGCCGGCATACGCGTGACGCCTCCGACAAGTATCACTTCGTCCAATTTCCTCGGATCTAGTTTAGCATCATCCAGAGAGCGCAGACAGTGCCCCCTGGTCCGTCTGATGATGGGCCGCGCAATGGAATCCAACTCTTGACGTGAGAGAGAATAGGTAAAGCTCTTTTCCTTGGTAAGGAAGGGTATTTCAACGAGAACCATGTCCTCGGTAGAGAGCTTGAGCTTCGCGTCATGAGCTGCCTCCCGGAGTCGGGCAGAGAACAAGCGATCCTCAAGTTCAGGCCGAACTTCCGGAAATCGAGCGGTGATACGTTCCTTCAAGAGCCTTACCAGCTCGCGATCGATATCATCCCCTCCTAACCGTGTATTTCCGTTCGTTGACAGCACTCGGAACAGGCCATCGTTGAGCTCGAGAATATAAATATCGAATGTGCCGCCGCCGAGATCATAGACCGCTATTCGAGACCTGTCTCGGAGCCGGTCAAGCCCATAGGCCAGCGCTGCTGCCGTTGGTTCATTAAGAATTCTCTCAACCTCCAGACCGGCCCGTTCTCCTGCGCGCTTGGTTGCTTGCCGCTGTAGATCATTAAAATAGGCAGGCACGGTGATAACCGCTCGAGAAACAGAGTAGCCAAGAGCAACTTCAGCATCTACTTTCAGTTTGCGTAAGATAAGGCTGGAAATCTCTTCTGGCCGTAGGGTCTGGTTTGCGACCTGAACAACTGTTTGACCGTTGAGTACGTTCAGTCGAAATGGGAAATCGGCCTTATCAGACTCCCCGGGCCTGCGCCCCATCAGTCTTTTGACCGAAAAGACCGTGCGTTCAGGATAGAGCGCTCGCATGCGATCAGCCGCCTTACCGACAATTGGTTCGCCGCGCTCGGGAAAATAGACGACGGAAGGTGTAAGCCGTTGGCCCTTATTGTCGGCTATCAAAATAGGAAAGCCAGAGTCCATTACGCCTATCAGGGAATTTGTGGTCCCGAGGTCAATGCCTACAATCTCGCTCATAAGGGGGGTAAACCACTGCCGGGGCAGCTAAGCTACTTCTTCGATCTTCAAAGATCGTTCCCGTACCTGGCTTAGCCATTTTTGAATGAAGGTCAACGCCAACGCTAATTGAGCAAGCGGTTCCCGACATCGCGCAGGATCTTGTACCCAAGCGGTATCAAGAACCGGGACCTCTGCAATCAGGGTACTTATTTCTTCAGACAAACGGTTTTCAAGTTCTCGCAGATTGTGCCTAACTGGCCCAAGTTTCTGCATAGCTACAGCGCGCTGAATGGCAGACCGGTAAACGTTCAGAGAGCTCAACTCTAGATCCACCTCCTGCAAACTCGATGCAATTGTACTGAAGAGCTGTCCCAACCCAGCCGGAATTTGTTTGTCTCCTGCTTTCCCAAATTCAACTTTTTCAAGATGCTGGAGCCGGCTCGCTGGATTCGAAAGAGTCTGGAAGGCTAGATGCAACAAAGCCAGATCTTCATCATTGGCCGGTTCCTTGCTTCTTTTTAGATAAGCTTGCTTAAGGATGTTTTCCTGGATCGCAGGGCGCCGTTCAATACCAAACAGACTGAAATAATCGGTCATGCAGAAAAGCTTTCACCACAGGAGCAGTGGGCAACAGCATTGGGGTTTGTTACCTTGAATCCTCCCTTCTGCAGGTCGTCGCTGTAGTCAAGCAGTGAGCCACTCACGAACAAAGCGCTTTTAGGATCAACCACAACGCTGACGTCGTTTGATTGCACAAGGATGTCTCGATTAGAAGGGCCATCCACAAGATCCATCTTATATTGCAGCCCGGAACAGCCTCCCCCAATCACCGCGACTCGAAGAGCACCGTGAGCACGTCCCTGACGCTGCAGCAATTGCCTCAACTTACTGGCGGCCCGTTCCGAAACCTTTACCAATCGCTCATTCCCGATCTTGTACTTGATGTCACTTGGTGAAGCCACAGTCCGAATATGACTTTAGCATGGATCAAAAGCAACCGGCTGCGGATGGGCCCCAAGATCTTCGTAATTCCATGGTTTATGATCTGATGAGATTTGCTTGGAACCCTTACATGAGTTTCTCTCAACGGTGTCGAAGCGATTGAGATCAAATTATGAGCTCCTCGAAACGGTAAAGCTGGCATTTCCTATCATCGCGGGTCAGATGGGCCAAATGCTCATGGCTGTTGTGGACACGCTGATGGTAGGACGCCTTGGTGTCGTACCCCTCGCTGGGGCGGCGCTTGCCAACAGTTTAACAGTGATCGCAATCGTCTTTGGAGCGGGACTGTTAAGTTCTACGGGTGTGTTAGTCTCCCAAGCGCACGGTGCTGGCATTTCAGCCGTCAAACCCGTGATTCTAAGGTCCTCAATCTGGTTCTCAAGTCTCGCCGGCCTGTGTAGTGCGTTAGCCTTAACAGCTCTTCAAGAAAATCTCACAATTTTTGGCCAGCCAGCGGGCGTCATTGCTCAAGCAAAGCCATTTCTTCTGGTCATAAGCTGGTCAATGCTGCCGGCGCTTGTGTTCCTCAGTTCAAAGATGTTCTGCGAAGCCTTGTCCAGGCCTCTTGTTCCAATGATCATGATGTATGCCGGCCTGGTGCTTAATGTTTTCCTGAATTGGATGTTGATCTACGGTAATCTGGGTGCCCCACGCTTTGGTTTGGTCGGTGCCGCTTACGCAACTTTAGTAGGACGGACCGTTACGATGACCGGCACCTTGTGGTACTGTTTCTATCTTTGCGGACGCGCTCGTAAGCTGACGGGCGGCAATCATCTGCTCGGCCGATCGCTCTGGGATTCCGCGACGCTGAAAACTCTTCTCCGCTTGGGCTTACCGGCCGGGATGCAAAATCTCCTGGGAGTGAGCGCTTTTACCTTTGCGACTCTTATGATGGGGTGGTTAGGCGCAACAGCACTGGCCGCCCATCAAATAGTGATAACCTGCGCCGCAACATCTTTCATGTTCCCCTTGGGAGTTTCTCAAGCGGTGAGCGTTAGGGTTGGCCAGAGTGTCGGGGCAGGGTGTTTACCTCTTGTTCGTACAATAGCCTTTGGCGGCTTTGGCCTTTCGGCGGCAGCTATGAGTGTTTCCGCGATGTCGTTTGGCATCTTTGGTCATGAGCTTGCAGCAGCCTTCAGTGGAGACTCACAAGTTGTTCAATTGACCTCACTGTTGTTTATGGTTGCGGCTGGCTTTCAGGTTGCGGATGGAATCCAAATTACCGCCGCTGGCGCTCTGAGGGGATTAGCCGATGTCCGCATTCCGATGCTGTTGGCCGCCGCTGCATACTGGGTTGTGGGAATTCCACTGGCCTGTTTCTTGACGTTAACATTGAACATCGGTCCAATCGGAATCTGGATTGGGCTGGCCGCAGGTTTATTCCTTGCAGCATTGCTCTTGAGCACTCGCTTTTACCTCCTCTCAGGCGGAACTCAGCTTAGTCGCAGCTCGTTAGGTCATTTATCTCAGCCTTAATCGTCTTTACTAACTATCCAAAATTAGGTTGTGCTGACTGCCAGTCTTAGGCGCTATTTACTCGCCGCCACTCGTGTTAAGCCGGGCACGTGTTAAATCGAACGCCCGGCAATGTCAGAATCGGGGACTGGCCAAGTTAAAGGTTCGTGCGGTGCGATATTTCTCATGATCAGTCGTTTGTGCCTTCTTGTTGGGCAAACCGAGCCAAACTGCAATCGATGCCAATTTGACCACTTCGTATAATGGGTGAAGCGAGACGAGGTCGAACTCAGAGCGGAAAACCCCGATCGAGAGGATCGAGGCCACTATTCCAAGCAGGAATATCCAATCCATAATCGGGCGAGGTTCCTGAATTGCGAGGCAGCCGAAAAGGGGCTGGCGATGATCGTGCTGAAGCACAGGACGAATAAAAAGAAAGAGTTTAAATTATCGTAAAGCGCCGTGTAGCGGTTTGCGCCATCTCGCCAGAGATCTCCAAATCCAAGCAAAGGTCGGCTATAAGGCAGGCAGTGGCAGCAATAAAGGTTGCGATCATTCCAATTCGGGATAGCCAAAGCGAGTACCCTTCCAATCTCTTAACGGTATGCCACACAACAAAGTAAGTGAGGGCGGCGCAACCGATGCTGGCCAAAACGGAAACACAAAAAGCGGATGATGTATGCCAGCGAGCTCATTGGGCAGCTTTGATAATGCAACTCGCTGGGCAACTAAACTGACAGCCCCAAGTATCGAGGCAAACGCGGCGCACACTGAACTTAGCCTTGCCGAGTTCTCCTGAGAAGTCGGAGCACAGGATCCCGGGTTTTAGGCCATGCATCGGTTAGATGTGGCTTAATCAATTTCCATAGCAATCAGAATGCCAAGAATTAAGCGACTCACAGCGACATCAATTTCGAGGGTAAGCTCGCACTCTCAACTGTGCATCATACAGCAATGGTGTGACCCTCTCGCCTCCACTCACCAATGGTTTGATGTTGATGCGCGATAGTTTCTAACCCTGCTAAAGAGGTTACATGCTGAAGTTGGCTACGCAGGAACCTTCCTGACGGCATTGCCTTTGTGTATGCCATCAGTCGAGAACGCATGCCTACGAGTGCATGAAGTTCTGATCCAACCTCTTGAACTTCCATCTTGCAATGCAGAACAATATGGCGCCAACGCTCGGCAACCGTAGGTTCAGGCAGAATTTCGCCGGTTAAAAGGAAATGCTTTGCTTGCCGGAAAATCCAAGGCGCTGCCATTGCTGCTCTGCCGATCATGAGACCTTGCACTTTCGATTCGCCCAATCGCATCGCAACATCTTCGCCACTGCGAATATCCCCATTCCCGATTACGGGAATCATAACCGAATCCGCTACAGATCCGATCGTATCCCAATCTGCGAAACCGCCGTATCCCTGTTCTTTTGTCCTGCCATGAACGGCTATGGCCTGGATACCTGCGTGCTCCAATATTTTGGCGGTCGTCACGGCGTTGATTGAATTTTCATCCCACCCAATACGAATTTTTGCAGTCACCGGCAATGGATGAACAGCCTTCACGACGGAAGAAGCAACACGTTCCAAGAGAGGGCAATCCTTCAGTAGAGCTGAGCCTCCATGTTTGCTTACCACTTTGTTAACTGGACATCCGAAATTCAGATCTACGAAGTCGGGCTGCACCCACTCGAACACGGCTTTAGCAGCCTCAGCCATTCGGTCAGGATCCGCCCCAAAAAGCTGCGCCCCAAGTGGGCGTTCAGTATTATGGAATCGCAGCATGTTGCGCGTATGCCGGTTCCGTTTAAGAATGCCATCAGCTGAAACAAATTCGGTCACCAAAACGTCGGCGCCCTGCTCTTTGCACAGTCGGCGAAAAATCGAATCCGAAACCCCTGCCATAGGCGCAAGATAAAGAGGATGCTGATCTACAAACCAGGGTAGCATGGCATTTAGCGAAACTACTCACAACTGCCGCAATAACGAATACACCTCTTTTTGGATCTCTTCTAACTGTTCCAGATGCAGCTGCGGATCAGATATCAGGAAAACCTCACTTGTCTTTGCATGTTCATAGATCAAAAATCGCTCTTGGCCGTCAATTTGAGTCTTGATCGGCTTTAACAATTTTTTGCGCTCTAACATCAGCGCGAGAACAAAGCGCGCATTGCGCGTTGATGGGTTGTCCTCTGAAATCAATTTTCTTAACAGTTCTTCAGAAGTGGCTTTCGGCAAGGGTTCAGGATTAGAGGGCGCGATTTCGTATTTTGATTTCCAGTACGAAAAAGGCACGACCTCACCTTTGATTTGCATCCAAACCTCTTCCGAGACGTCTTCCCGCCGAAAGCCGAAACCATCCCGATGAAGCAAAGTGTAAATCGAGGTTCCTTCACGAAACGGCTCACCAGAACGAGCACACGCATTCGCTCGAGTCTTGAGGGCCCATTCTGTTAGCATATTGCCTGCATTAAGCACAACCTCGAATAGTAAGCCAGCTGAACCTGAAACAGTCGCAGGTCCTGAACGATAATGCCCGGAATAACAGCCAGACCGATCGCCCAATCTTATCGACTTGTAAGCACGTTAAAAAGATTTAACCCGCTCCATAAACATTGAATTAAACGGGTGTATGAACAACTAAAGGGGTTGTATGAACAGCGGAGTTGTCGTCAAATTCTTTGAATGGAAACGGTTTTTCTGCCGGGCGCGACGATCGGTTTGCTAGGTGGCGGCCAACTTGGCCGAATGTTCGCCATTGCCGCCCGCCGAATGGGTTATCGGGTGCACACTCTTGAACCTTCACCGGACAGTCCGGCAGGACAGATTTCAGATCGAGAATTTATCGGCGCCTTTGATGACCTCGAACTGATCGCTCAATTCGGGGATTCGGTGGATGTAGTTACGTTTGAGTTCGAAAACATTCCTGCGGGCATTGTCGATTTCCTATCGCACCGAAGGGTTGTGCGTCCGAGATCAGAGGTTCTACACATCTGCCAGAATCGAGAACGAGAGAAAAGCTTTCTCCTCAGGAACGGCTACCCGATCGCGCAATATTCTATTATCAGTTCTCGATCGGAGCTAGTGGAGGCACTCGAGCGCGTTGCTAAGCCGAGCGTACTAAAAACTGCTGATTTTGGATACGACGGCAAGGGGCAACGAAGAATCTATCCTGGCGACCGCATCGATACATTCCAAACGAACCGTGCTGTATTAGAGGAATGGATCGACTTGGATAGA
>JAFAXJ010000609.1 GCA_019241095.1 Verrucomicrobiota bacterium
AACTCTCCCTCGGCAATAGCGAACCCTTCTCGAACCGCGTTCCCTTTGCCTTTGCCGCCCTGCTGCAGCACCTTGATCCGTTTCAGCGGGTAAGCCCGCTTCACGCGCTGGATTTCCTCCCAGGTATCGTCGTTTGAATTTCCTTCGACAAAAATCAATTCCGTCCAAAGGCCCATTTTCGGAGTCCGCTCGACCGCAGC
Source organism: Verrucomicrobiota bacterium (assembly GCA_019241095.1). Taxonomy (GTDB): domain Bacteria; phylum Verrucomicrobiota; class Verrucomicrobiia; order Chthoniobacterales; family JAFAMB01; genus JAFAXJ01. Next base: position 201 of record JAFAXJ010000609.1, read on the forward strand.
CTGAATGTTACCGGCCTCGTTTCGCGCCAGCATTACGACGGAGACCGTTTTCTCCGTCGGCCGTTTTTCTGGAGGAAGGCGCGCGACGGTGAACACCGACAGGCAGAACGGCGAAAGTAAGGGCGCAACAAAGCGGTTCAGCAACTCTTCTATCCCGAACAGTTTCACGGGGCATACGATCCGTGGTTCGTGCCGAATGAGTTCCCAGCCGGTGAGGTGCAGAAGGGCCGTGACGTCTTCTTTTGAGAGCCAATTGCTTTCTGGATGCCGATTGCGTAGTCCGGCCTTGGTTGCTGCCCAGATAATCGGGCGCCACAAGGCGCTATGCAGGTTCACGATCAGCCGGGTGTTTTCGTGAGAGACAGACTTCAGGTTTTCAAGAAGCCTCTGCACATCCGCAGCCAAATTTATTGTTTCCGAAACGATGATATAATCGAACAACTGGCCCGGTAAGCAAAGATCTTCACCAGCTTGAACGTAAAAGCTGCCGCTCGGTATCTTTTCTTTAGCGAGCTTTGTCTGGTTTTGGGACAGATCGATTCCTGCTCGGTTGGCCGCTTCGAGACGTTCCAGCAGATCGCCCGCCCCACAGCCGACCTCGAGTACCGACGCCGATTCCGGAACCAGAAAGTTATAGTAATGGGCAAGCATGTCCCGGTAGGAAAGCGCCGCCTTTGTAAGAGTCACCCCTGCTTCGTAGTGGGCTTCAACTTTAGCTAGGTGTCTCCTTGAGTACTCAGGGAGCTGATGACCGGCTTTCATTTGGGTTCTGAGGCGATTGGCTTCTCCAAAACCACCAGCAATCTCGTAGTGAAGAATTTAGGCCAACGTTTCAGGATTTTTTCGATTCGCCATATCAGGGGGAGCGCAAAACCAGGATAAAGTTGCCGTTTACTGAATCCCCCGGAAGCGACGTACGCGATTTCCGGAAGCTGTTGGACTTTTAGGAGATGCCATGCAGAGAGCCGGTCGCTGAACTCGTTCAGCAAGAAGACCTTCGACGCATTGGCCTGAGCGGCATAGTACCCCGTCTCTTCTGGGTTAAAATTATCCGGAGCGAACCAGGTAATTTCGTCACGAAGGCCAAGCGGTTACGAAGGCCAAGCGGTTCATGATGAAATAAAGTGTAAATAGGTCTGCCTAACATCCCTAACCCGGGCTCCAGGAGGATGACGCGGCCTCCAGGACGCAAAACCCGGAGAAACTCGCGAAGAGCCGTTCCCGGATATTTGAGGTGATGAAAAACATCGAGCAGAATGAGGTTCGATAAACATCCATCTGCAAATGTCAACGCGTAAGCATTTTCACGGCGATCGATCCATAGATTTGCAAAAGCATCTGTAGTTACGCATTCGGGGATTACCTGCTTGATTGCACCAATCCCTGAACCGAGTTCAACGACTGGTCCTGATGTACCCGACAGGTTATCCCTGATCAGCCTATAAAAGTTGCCATTTATCGAGTGGAGCGACGGTTTCCTTGCCCAAACTGCCCTATTGGCGCGGATCTCAATTAGATGTTGCTCCGCCGGCTTTGCATTAATTGCTTCCATATCGATCGTGAACTGAATTACATTGACAATCGGTCGCAGTGCTTGTTCCGTTTTGGTTCATGCAACGTGCGTCATTCACAAAAACCTAGCACAGCCCACACCATCTTCTTAAATTCAATTTTCGTCCCGGACCTCTTGCTAAGCGGCTCTATAGCGCAAAAATCTCACGGTCGCCTTGGCTTGTGAGATTTTCGGGCTAGAAGCGGCATCACTCGATTTTCGAATGCTAAGTCGCAGTTTCAATGAGCATCCGATTTGGAAGCGACGAGTTCATATTTTTGACCGTTCCTTTCGCGCGCCTTCGCTCGACCGACTCGCCAGCCTTTGGCTTCATAAGTTTGGAATCCTGGGGAAACACGAGCTCAAAATTCTTGCGCGTTTGATCCGTAGAGGCATGACCGTCATTGACGCTGGGGCGAACCAGGGGCTTTTTACGCTTTATCTCGCTGACCTCGTATGTCCCGGCAGGGTCTTCGCGTTGGAACCAGAGCCTAGGTTGTATCGACAATTGGTGTCAAATGTACGCGACAATTCCGCAGAAAACGTCGATTGCTATCAGATTGCGCTTTCGGATTCTGCTGGTTCGCTGACCCTAGTTCCTGGGGGGCTTAACCTGGGAGACAACCGAATTATTGTTGATCAAGAGGAGCGCCGGAAGAAGATTTCCGTAAAGGCCGCAACCTTGGATGAATTGGTTCCCGCCGAAAAAATCGACTTTCTAAAGATGGATATACAAGGATGGGAGGCTAAGGCCCTCGTGGGAGCACGCAAGATGCTGGAGCGAAACCCGGATCTCATTTTGATGTTTGAATTCTGGCCCTGTGGCCTCGCAAAGGCTGGTGCTGATCCCGACGCGATCCTACGCGGCTTGGAAGAGCGCGGCTTCGGGCTATGGCGAGTACGAACGGCAGGCTCATCGGACTGGAAGGGCACAAAGTCCCCGACGCAAAGAAACAGTTTGCCTATTATAATCTGATTGGCACAAAAAATCGCTCTCTGCTGCGAGATATGATTGGGTGAGAGACGATATTGCTTGAAACATTGGTCAATTGGGCGACATCGGCGGAGTTGGCGCAGCACAAAGTGGCCGATTTCGCGCTCGTGAACCCCGCGCGCGTTCGCTCGTCTGATGAAGACGCGGAGCCCAATGCAGATAGTAAGCGAGGGTGCTTCAAAGGAACACGTGGCTTCGGACCCAGTCATCGGTCCTCTGAAAGCCGGGTCGCACTTCGATGATTGTGTGTCCAAACGCTCCGCCGCTCAACGTCGAAGACTGTCGTTACCGGAAGCCGGGCCCCGCTATCAACTCGTTGAAGGAGATCTTTACATGGCTCCGGCTCCCAACCGCTTTCATCAGGAAATTTCGCGGAACCTGCAGGTGAAGCTTTACCTTTACCTACGCGAACCCGGTCTTGGGAAGATTTTTGACGCGCCATTCGACGTTTACCTTGAAGAAACGAATGTCTATCAACCGGCTCTGGTCGTGCTTTTGAATGATCGGTTGGCGATTCTCACTGAGGAGGGGGCCGAGGGCGCACCGAATCTCGTGATAGAGATTCTATCTCGGAAGACCCGCCGGCTCGATTTGGAGCAGAAGCGCAAAGCCTATCCCAGGTTTGCTGTTCAGGAGTCGTGGATCATTGATCCCGAGCCCAGGCTGCCAACCCAATACAGATTCGCTCCGGATGGCGATGCGACCAGCGTCACAATCTCTGAAAGTGAAAATCTTACCAGCCCTCTGCTTCCCGGGTTTACCATCTCGGGTAGCGAATTGTACGAGCGGTAGCCCGAAGACTCAAAAACGGGCTAACACTTACGACGTATGTAACTTAGGTGCTCGATCTCTGGCATTTCTCGGTTGTCATTGAAAATGATTGGTGAATGGCCAGAATATCCGTGCCATCGGGAATCCGATTCCCGATCTGCTCGAGAAGCAAGATTAAATCACCATCCAATCTTACGTTTACAGGCGCTACCAGATCCCGAGCCCGGCAAAAGAATGGTTTGAACGCATGAGCCCGAAAAAAATCGACCACCTCGATTGGCGTCCATCCATAACGAGCCAACAACTCCGACCGAATCTCGCAGTAGACGAACTCAAATAACCCGCCGTCTAACGCCTCGCTGGCCCCACGAAGAGCGGCCAGCTCCTGGCCTTCGATATCGAGCTTCAACAGGCGCACCTTATGTACAGCCATCCGCCGCAGGTAATCATCCAATACAATGTTGGAAGCGATAAGGCATCCGGAATCGCTCAGGTGCGATTTGCCCGTTTCCGTGTCATTGACCTCGAAACGGCTGCGCCCCTCGTGGTCACTCAGGCACCCGATATTGATGTGGACCCGCGCGTGAGGCGCGACCAAGCGCTGGGACTCACGCAAGAACGGCTCCAAATTTGCATTGGCTTCGAACAGATGAAATTCAGTGTGCTCCAGGTCGACGCGCGGAAGTAGTCCAAGCGAACAGAGTCCGAAGTTCGCGCCTCCGTCAAAAAAAATACCGCCCCTGGCCATGATCCTTGTTGCGATCTCGAAGAACTCCGGTTCAAAACATCTCGTGACAAAGACGTTCCGGGCTTCTGCATCTTGCAAATCGAGAAAGGCATGAGCCCCGCTGTTGAATTGAACCAGGCGATGTCGGGAATATGGGAAGAGTTTCGTGGCCAGCTGAACAACTTTATGTCTTCGAAGCGGACGAGGTAGCCGGTGAAAATTCCGTAGGGGATCCATGAATCCGGGGAGTATTAGACCAAACTATGGATCGGACGTGAATAGCAAAGTCGAGGGACTTAAATTCTCGCTCCTGCTTGAGGTAGTCATGTTAGTTGGTCAAATGATGGTGGTGAAGGTAAAACCGCAGAACTCAAGAATAACCTGAGTCGTTATCTGCGGCGGGTACGCGAAGCAGGTGAAATGATCGTTGTCTGTGACCGGGGACGAACCAGTTGCGGTCCCCGGTCCGTTGCCGGCTGAAGAATTGAACCCAAAACAGAGGGTCGAACTTGACGAGATGCAGCTTCGTTTCGCTGAAGCAGGACTGCAACTCCGGCGGCCAACCGTTCTCGTGGCCAAACTACCAAAGGTCAGAACCATTACCTGCACCCGACAATCGGACCGACGTTGTAACTGTGGAGGAAATGCGTCGAGCGCGAGATTGGTAATGCACCTTTTTGGGGCACGAGCGCCGTCATTCCTCTCATCGTGCGAGAACCGCATAGTGCGCGAGCGCATCGGGCACACGCGGCGGGGCGGCGAGCGCTGGATGCGAGTTGAAGCCGAGGCTGCGCTGCTTCGCAGGCGAGCGAGTTCCGAGCATTGGCGAGAACTGAATAAATTCGGGAATCCAATTGGTAACCTCCGACCAGGAAATTCAGTTTGCTGCCGCGACCTGTTCGCTGCCGCTTTGGGTGTAACGAACGGAAGCGAAAGACTTTCTGCACATTCATAGTCGTGGGAAGCTGCTAGCCTGCATTGCTCACAAATTCAAAGCTATTTGTAAACAATGCAGGCTGTGGCAGAGGGGTTGAGGTTTGGATCGCCGCGCA
>JAFAXJ010000364.1 GCA_019241095.1 Verrucomicrobiota bacterium
GCACGTGAAGAAAATTGCCGTATAAACTTCCTTCGCTCGTTTGGCGGCAATGTTGCGTCCTGCTCCACTTTCTCTGCCATGCGCCGGAACTCAGCCGGCGGCATCACCATGAGAAATCCGCCTTCGACATTTGGAATGGCAAAGAACTCGTCTACATCGCCCCTACGCCACCGTGCCGGGATCGTAACGCGGTGTTTCGCGTCCATCGCATGGCGGAACTCACCGACAAAAATCGGCACTGCATTTTGAGGCGACTCCATAATGTGTTCATGGTCGGTTAACCACTACGCACCATATTGCCCCACTTTTATCCACTTTACGGGATATGGGTCAATCTAATTTGTTTCGCAATTCATTCTTTTTTTTTGATTCGCTGCTCGGTCGGGGGCTGAATTCTCAATCTGCATCATGCAGTCGACCTCAAAACCCGAGCTCGAAACCATACTCTACCGTCCGCGCTGGACTTGTGCCCGCCGCAAGGGCTACCTTACTGATTACACCCACCCAATCATCATGATGAATGTGTTAGTAGTCGACGTCGGCGGAACGAACGTGAAGCTTTTAGCCACCGGCCAGCAGATCGTGCGCAAGTTAGCTACCGGGCCTTTGTTTTCTCCGGATCAGATGATTTCTGGTATTCAGAACCTCACGAACGACTGGCAGTATGATGCCGTTTCTATCGGTTATCCCGGGCCTGTCATTCGTGGCCGCATTGCCGTTGACCCCCATAACCTCGGTCCAGGTTGGCAAGGATTCGATTTTGAGGCCGCGTTTAAACGGCCGGTGAAGATTATCAACGATGCCGCGATGCAGGCTCTTGGGGGCTACGTAGCTGGAAAAATGTTATTTATCGGCTTGGGCACGGGACTGGGATCAGCGATGATAGTTGAAGGAACGGTGCTGCCGCTAGAATTGGCTCATCTTCCTTACAAGAAAGGTACTTTCGAAGATTATGTGGGTCTGCGGGGACTGAAGCGGTTAGGAAAGAAAAAATGGCGAGGCAACGTCGCCGACGTGATCAAACGTCTCGTTGCGGCTTTGTTGCCTGATGAGGTGTTGCTGGGAGGGGGTAATCTAAAGGTGTTGAAGCAATTGCCTTCCGGATGCCGCGCAGGCGACAATAGCAATGCAATTGCTGGTGGATTTCGACTTTGGGAGGAGTCCCGCGAGACGGCTTTGGCGGAACATCGAGCGAAAAGCTGATTGACAGAGGCGATCCACCTAGACCCGCCGGCCACGCTGGAGAGCAGGGCTCTGCGCGTACGCTCCTCGCATAGATCGAAAGTCTTTAACACGGTCAACGAAGGGGTGATAAGTACGTTCCCGAAAGACCGTTTTGGACGCACTCAGCCTTTAGCGCGGCAGAGCTTTGCTCTCAAGTGCCCGAATCAGATTAGTTTTCCAAGGTCGCCAGAACTCCTCCGCCTTAGAGGTCACGCGTAACCCGGAAGTGTCATTGGCAGCTCAGCATGTGCGCTGCATTATCGCACCAGATTCGCCTAATTACGCCATGACCACAGATATTTCTAATACAGAGTTCGCAGCGCTGATAGAAAGCAACATACCCCTTGTCCATTCGATCGCTGAACAGATGAAAAGAAAATTACCAAGCAGAATCGAGATCGAAGAATTATTCAGCATTGGCATTTTGGGTTTGATGGAAGCGGCTCGCAGATTCCATCCTACCCGCGGCGGAAATTTTGGCAATTATGCCGCGAAACGTATTCGCGGAGCGATTCTGGATGATCTTCGCCGCGCTGACTGGATGAGCAGAGGTGCGCGCTCACAATCGAAACGGTTAGCCAAAGCGATCACCAAACTCGAGCAGACACCGGGAGGATCGGTCAGCACCCAGTCGCTCTGCGCGGAAATGGACATCTCTGAGAACGAACTGGCCAGGTTACTCGAAAAAGTCAGGCCAATAACGGTTCTTTCGCTCGACGCGTTACAAGAAGATAGCTGCCAGGAGGATTATTGTCTTCATGATCTTCTGCCAGATGAATCACAGGTATCAGCTCTGGATATTATTGATCGAAAAGAAATGCTGGCGCTCCTAGTCCACAAGATCACTCAGTTGCCAGAGCTTCCAAGGAAAGTGCTAGCCATGCATTATTATGAAAATATGCGGCTAGCTGACATTGCAGTGTGCTTCGGGGTTACCGAGTCGCGGATATGCCAGATCCACACTCAAACCGTAGCTCAGCTCAGGAAATCACTGATCAAGTTAGCGGCCTAAGCCGCTGTCAGTTCTCTAACAAAGGATTCAATCACTTCACTGATCTGCCGATCAACGTCCTCCTGACTTTCGCTTTGCAGCTCTAATTGACGCTTTGTCACTAATAACGAATGGTCGCCGCCTTCAACAATGTGAATGAAATTGGGAGCTTTCATTGTGCCCCGAACATTGCTTAAAATATCCAGCGGGCAGAGCTTATCGCGAGTTCCCTGAACGAAAAGGATTGGAGTGTCGAGATCCAGTAAAACTTTATCCCGTAGCCGCCCATTAATTCCCTGCAACGGATAACCGAGACAAACAATTCCACTTACCTTTTCTTCAAGAGCCAAGTGACAACCCACTCGCGACCCAAGACTTTTGCCAATCAAAAAGATTTCCCCTTTGTGCTTGTCTCTAAGGCGGCACAAGGCTTGACGATGACTCTCGATTAGAGCCCTCATTGGATCAGGACGACTCCCCTTCCGAATCATGTAGGGATAATCGAACATTTCAATCTGTCCGATTCGGGAAAGTTCCGCCTTCCAATGCTGCATCCAAGGATGTGACGAAGGAGCGCCGGCGCCGTGCGCAAACAAGAACGCCGGATTTTTCACTTCAGCCTTTTGTAGTGCTCCGGCAGCCAACTCCAGATCACAATGAAGAATCTGTCCGGTTGCACTGAGGAATCGCGTTGTCGACGTATTTGACGGCTACGATTAAGAAGCTGATCTGCGGACCTTTCTCCCAGATGCTGGGCTAGACGTCCCAAAAACGCACGACAAAAAATGACTGCGAGGCCCGATCCGACCAGGAGCGCAAGCGAACCCGGCCTGATTGATATTTTCTCAAGCCCGGCAGAATGTAATGCTAAATCTTTTCCTTTTTCCATATCAGTATGTCGGTTGAAGAATTCTTCTGCCCGGCCGTTTTATCTTACATGCCCATTACCGCGCACAGTATATTTATAGCTCGTCAGCTCTTCTAAACCCATAGGCCCACGCGCGTGCAAGCGATCAGTGCTTATCCCGATCTCAGCTCCGAACCCAAACTCGCCCCCATCATTGAATCGGGTCGAAGCATTCCAGAACACTGCGGCAGAATCGACGCTGCGCAAAAACTTTTCCGCTGCAAATTCATCTTCAGTGACAATAGCATCACTATGATGCGACCCGAACTCTTCAATGTGGTCTATTGCCTCGTCTAACGATCTCACGATCCGAACGGATAAGATCAAGGCGAGATATTCGGTTCGCCAATCTTCTTCAGAGGCCGGCAAAACTTTTTCGCCAAGTAAGGAGAGTGTCCGTTGGTCCCCGCGGATCTCTACCCCTTGTTGCCAAAGTGCTTCAGCACAAGCAGGCAGGAACTTTGGAGCAATCTTTTCATGAACTAGCAAGGTTTCTAGTGCGTTGCAAACTCCGGGACGCTGACACTTAGCATTGATCACGATCTCTGTTGCCATTCCGATCTGGGCCTCTGCATCAACGAAGACATGGCAAATTCCATCAAAGTGCTTGATGACTGGCATTCGAGCGGAAGACACGACGGCTTCAATCAAAGCACGGCCGCCGCGAGGGATGATCAGATCGATGTATCGGTCGAGCTGCGCGAGCAATTTAACTCCGGTTCGGTCGGTGCTGGAAACCAGTTGGACAGAATCTTCCGGGCATCCAGCTTGATGGCAACCTGATCGAAGGACTTCAACTAGAGCGAGATTTGTCCTGATTGATTCCGAACCACCCCTGAGGATCACTGCATTGCCTGTTTTAATGCAGAGCGAAGCAGCGTCACACGTAACATTCGGTCGTGATTCATAGATGATGCCAATGACTCCGATCGGGATGCGTTGTTTAGAGATTTGAAGTCCGTTAGGCCGACTCCATCCCTTGATAGTCTCACCGACGGGATCGGCTAGCAGCACCACATTTCGCACAGAATCGGCAATCGCCTGAAGCCTTTTCGGATCGACCCGCAGCCTATCGAGCATAGCACTACTTAAATCCTGCCCGGCTTTAAGATCTGCTGCATTTGCAGCCAAAATTTCAGGCGCACTTTGCTCGATAGAGCGTCCAATAGCCAGGAGGGCCGCATTCTTCTGATCGGTAGTCGCCAGACTCAGAGCGCGACTCGCCCGACGAGCGTTCTGGCCAAGTCGCTCGATTGTTTGCGCCAGCTCAACGTTCATGATGTATAGAGAAGTATGTACCGACTGCTTCTCCAGCAGCCGCTTTTTTTAAGCATTCGGGCTTGAAGCCACTACTGACAATTGCGGGAATACCGGCAGCGACCGCAACCTGGACCGCCTGCAACTTAGACGCCATACCGCCGCTGGAAAAAATACCAACTTCAGCTCTCGCCAAGTGCTTGACTTGCTCGATATCGCGAACCTGGCGAATCAAATTTCGATTCTCATCTAATAAACCTTCTACACTTGTGAGAATGACTAGCAGATCAGCCTGCGCCAGAATCGCCACCTCGGCAGACAATCGGTCATTATCGCCAAATTTCAGTTCTTCTACTGCGACCGGATCATTCTCGTTAATCACCGGTATAACGTTTCGGAACAGTAGCAACTGATCGAGCGTGTTTCGCGCGTTTCTGTAGCGAGTTCGGCTGTCGATATCCTCATGGCTCAGTAATAGTTGTGCGACATGAAAACCGTGAGGCGCAAACAGATCTTCGTACAATCCCATCAGCCTTGTCTGACCTACGGCCGCACAAGCCTGAACTAACGAAAGCTCTTTAGGGCGCTCGGGCAAGCCCAATACAAGGAGTCCGGCACCGACCGCTCCACTGCTAACCAAAAGACACTGATGCCCCTGCTTCACCAACCCCGCCAGTTCCGTGGTGAGACGACGAAATTGCTCCAGATCCAGCGAGCTGTCAGTCCGGCTCGTCAAAATACCAGTCCCAAATTTCACGACTATTCGCTTGCGCTTATCCGACATAAACAATCCAGGATTATTGCCGCTGCTTGACCAGAATGCCAGTGCCAGCTGAGACGTAATAATAAACAAAGTGGATATTCTTAAGCTGATCAGGAAACAAGCTGAACGCCGGCCGGAGCAAATCGCGATTCGTGACGAAGACTCCGGAATTTGCCTTAGCTATGCCCAACTCGTTGAACAATCAGCCGAGCTTGCGCGATGGCTTCAAAGGCGAGGCTGCCGTGTAGGGCAACGCTGCGGTTTGCTGATGGAAGAAGGAACAGCGTTCCTTGTGTCGGCGCTCGGTATACTCGAATCGGGTCTTTGCCTGGTACCAATAGGAGTGCTTGTTCCAAATCAGGAGCGGAATAGAGTTGTAGAGGCAGCACGCTTACATTGGCTGTTGCGAGCAAACAAAGATTTGGTACGGATGCCCCAACCGGGGCCGATTGACAACCAAAGAGACCGAGAATTCAGCAACTGCCAGCCGGCTTATATTCGTTTCACTTCGGGAAGCACAGGCGCTCGAAAGGGAGTTTTGCTTGGGCACCCCACTATTGTCGAACGGATCCAGGCCGCGAACGAGGTTTTGGCCATAGATCATAGGGATCGCATCTGGTTTGCATTACCGATGTCCGATCATTTGGTGGTCTCGGTGTTTCTCTACCTCTCGACTGGTGCCACCGTGATGCCATGTAGAAATGCTGCATGTGGGGAGCGATTCATTAGGGAAACGTTGCCTACCGTTTCCTATGGCGCTCCCGACTTTTATCTCGGGCTGAGTCGATCGCCAATTTCTGCCCTTGATTCGTTGCGGCTCGTGATCTCAACGACTTCGCCATTGCAGAAACAGATCGCCTCAGGCTTTGAAGACAAATTCGGGAGAATGATAAACGCTGCCCTCGGCATCATTGAGGTTGGATTGCTGACGATCAACCTCGATTCGCGCGAAACTGTGGGAAAACCGATGCCTGCTTACGACTTAACACTCCTCGACAAAGAACAGCTCGTTCCACAGGGAGAGGTCGGAGAGATCTATGTCCGCGGCCCTGGCCTGCTCGATGCCTACGTCGCGCCTTGGCGACCCCGGAGAACGCTGCTTGGGCCGTATGGATTAGCAACAGGTGATTTCGCCCGGTTTGATGTTCGAGGAAACCTGATTCTGATTGGGCGAGGAAAGAACAGGGTTTTGATAGGGGGGCAACCGACTTTTTACGAGGAAATTGAGGACGCGTTAAACTCGCTGCCAGGAATTGAAGAAAGCAGGGCGTATTTGGATCCCGGGTCAAAACAGCTTGCCGCTGAGCTTGTGGGAAAACCCATCTCGCCTTCGGAAATCCTTCATCAGCTTGCCGAGAGAATCGAAACCCGGAAATTACCTCAGATTTTCCGGTTCGTAGAATCGCTAGCTCGCACTGCGAACGGAAAGCTCCTGCGCGCAGATTCTATTGAAAACCTTCTCAAAACCAACGACTCGGAGGAATGAGCCTTCCAAGGTTTGGTGTGATCACCGAGGAAGAAAAAATGCTCGCCCAGCGACAACAATAAGCGAGAGGACGGACAAAATCGAGAAAAGAAAAAACCAGCTCGATCAGAGGGGGAACACGGTTCTGGGGGCCAATCGAGCTGGTAATGAGAATACTAGTTCTTTGCTGACGTCTCATCAACAAAAATTTCGGGAATTTTATCCTGAATAGAAGCCCGTGCTGACAATAGAAGCCATAAAAATAAGCGTGAACGGAAGTTAGTAAATAATCCTTCCCTAGGATTTTTTCATTGCTGGCCTATTCTTCCAAAAAGTCCTTGCTCTGCAAGTTCCAGCAGTGAACCGTGAACGGTATCCACGAATGTTGCCCCCTCGCAGCTATCACGCGACCAAAGAGCTTTGCGGTCGTTTTCTCGACGGACTCTTCGAAAGTCCGAAACCGCTTTTGATCGATACGCTTATTGATCTTGCAGCAGATTTGTTCGCCGGAAATCTCGCGGAGCTGCAACCTTGCGACACGGCGTTTCATGACCTTGATCATACCCTTCAAGCCACAAAGGCCGTACTTGACCTCTTAGCTGGACACAAACAGAAGAAGGCCCAATTGTCAGCGAGGGACTGGGAAGTGGCGTCGGCTGCAATCATTTTCCATGATACCGGCTATTTAAAAAGACGCTTCGACACGGAGGGCTCAGGAGCAAAATATTCAGCGACGCATGTTGGTCGCAGTTGTTTGCTTGCTTGGGATCTTCTGCCTTCTCTCGGTTTTAACCGCGATGAGCTTAGACAAGTTCAAAACGCAATATGTGCAACCAGCACAACCGCGGTCATGAGTCA
>JAFAXJ010000367.1 GCA_019241095.1 Verrucomicrobiota bacterium
GGAACAAAAGAAGGCGAATTACTGGCTCAAGCTGGTCGGTAAGGAACCGATTATTCGAGCAACATTAGGCGTGTCTACAAAAGCAAATGCCTCCAATTGTAGCATTAAGTTTAACTGTCGCCTTCATCATTTTCCTTTACCGTCGAGATGCGAAGGAAACGCCTAGAGTTAGCAGCGCGCTTTGGATTCCGCTGCTTTGGTATCTAATCGCCGGTTCCAGGTTTGTTTCGCAGTGGTTGACTCTCGGCCAAGGCGGCGGCCCCTCGATGGAGGAAGGTAGCCCGCTCGATGCCGCTGTTTTTGCAGGGCTGATTGTTGCAGGGTATAGCATTCTGCAAAAACGAGGGATTACTCTGCGGAATTTCTCACAAGAAAACCGTTGGTTGATGTTTTTTCTGATCTACTGCCTCCTGGCTATTCTCTGGTCAGACTTCCCTTTTGTAGCTTTCAAACGCTGGATCAAAATCCTGGGCCACCCGATCATGGCCCTTATCGTGCTAACCGATCCCAACCCGGTAGCCGCATTTCGCAAGCTATTTAAACGTGCGGCTTTTGTACTTGTGCCGATGTCCATTCTCTTCATCAAATATTACCCGCAATATGGCAGGGGTTTTGATAATTGGACCGGTTTGGCTTTTAACCAGGGTGTAAACCTTAACAAAAACGAGCTTGGTTATTGCTGCATGATCTCCGGACTATTTTTTTTCTGGAATCTGTTGCAAGCCTTTAAGCTGAAGAACCGGAAGGCGAGACGAAATGAGGTAATCCTGAGCCTCGCCTTTTTTGCGATGGTGCTTTGGCTGTTGAAACTTTCTTCCAGTGCAACTTCTCTCAGCTGTATGGTCGTCGGAGCAGCAACGATTCTGGTTCTCGGTTTGCCGTTTGTGAGCAAAAGACATGTTGGTTTTTACGTCATTATCGGTATTCTGGTATTCGCGCTATCCGAGCCGATTTTCGGTATCTACGGAGAGGTGCTTAAGGTTCTCGGTAGGGATCCGACGCTGACAGACCGAACGCAGGTCTGGCACGATGCTCTTACCCTTCAGCCTAACCCATTGTTGGGCGCTGGTTTTGAGAGTTTCTGGTTAGGCAGCAGGCTAGCCAAACTCTGGGCTAAATGGTGGTGGCATCCTAACCAGGCGCATAACGGTTATATCGAGACCTATCTGAATTTGGGCTTGGTCGGGGTCGCAATTCTGGCAGGCGTTCTTCTGGATACATTTCGGAAAATTTCAAAGCGGCTGGTGAAGGATTTTGAATTTAGCCGACTGCGCCTGGCATTTCTTTTTGCGATAATGATGTACAACTTTACTGAGGCGACTTTCAAAGGCACATCGCTCGTATGGACCGTCTTTTATCTGATTGCAGTTGATTATCCGATGCGCAAGCTGACTAAATCGGGCCGTCCTACCTCCGAATCATCTACTGGTTCTCGGTCTGCGCCGGTTTCCGCAACCCAGGTATAAGCAGATTTCGGCTGAAGGAAGGGAGCGAACTGTCGTAATAGGAAGAGTTATCATTCTTTTCCGGTTTGAATAAACCAAGAGAACAACCATGAAATACGTACTGATTACGTCAGCAAGAAACGAAGAAAGATTCATTGCGGACACCATTGAGTCGGTGGTTAAACAGACTGTCCTGCCTGAACGTTGGATAATCGTCGATGATGGTTCCACCGATCAGACCGCTCGGATTGTGCACCGCTTTGCGGAACTAAATTCGTGGATTGAGTTGGTCCGTCGCCCGGAGAGAACGCAAAGAAGTTTTGCCGGAAAGGCCGAAGCTGTCAATTCAGCGCTGGAAAGAGTTCGGGGTTTAGAGTTTGAGGTGGTGGGGAATTTGGATGCTGATGTCACCTTTGCACCCGAATATATGGAATTTCTGTTGCAGAAATTCGCTGAAAATCCACGACTAGGAGTCGCGGGAACGCCTTTCACGGAGGAAGGTTACGATTCGACGAAAGACAGTTTCGAAGGCGAGAATTATGTTGCTGGACCCTGCCAGCTTTTCCGGTATCGCTGTTTTCAAGAAATTGGTGGTTATGTGCCAAATCCTGCGGGTGGGGTGGACTGGATCGCGGTAATGACAGCCCGCATGAAAGGATGGGTTGTCCGCTCTTACCCGGAAAAGCGTTTTCACCATCATCGCACGATGGGAACAGCCGAGCGCGGTGTTCTGCGAGCGTTGTTCACTTACGGCGAAAAAGACTATTATTTGGGCGGCTCACCAATCTGGCAACTGTTTCGGGTGACTTACCGATTAACAAAAAAGCCGCGAGTGACCGGCGCTTTAGCTTTGCTGCTTGGATATTCATGGGCTGCAATCCGGCGGGTCAAAAGACCGGTTTCACCAGAGTTGATGCAATTTCATCGGCACGAACAAATGCGGAAGTTAGGCGCTATTCTTCAGTCAGTCCTGAAGTTGAAAAAAGTCGATAACTTTTCTTTGGCAGAGAAACAGGAGGCCCATTGATTCAGTCGATGATTGCCGATCTATCCCTAACCAGTCAGGTTGAGGCGGTTTTGAACAGGTTTACTGCCTGGCTGGATTCTTTTGGTGAAGTCTCGCTCGATCACCAGACTTTCTTTGCCGGTCCTCTCGGCGGGGCTGCGAAGGCCCTTTATTATCGTAACCCGAAGCTGGGCCTCCCCGCAGTCGCTCCGATCATCTTCTGTGAGGCGTTTGTCCCTTCTGCACGCCGCTTCTTTCATCACCCCGTGCGTTTTCCCATTGCAGATGCGCATTACGCTATGGGCTTTGCCTTTCTTTTCCAGGTAACGAACAAGACCAACTATCTCAGGAAGGCAGAACATTTCCTTCATGAGTTAAAGAAATCCCGCTGCCCTGGTTTTGAAAATTATTGCTGGGGTTATCCATTTGATTGGGTAACTCGAAATGGAACGATGAAACAGCAAACACCGCTCATTACTACGACCCCTTATGTCTATGAGGCGTTTTTGCAGGTTTATCGTCTTGAACAGCGCGAAGAATGGAAATCCGTGCTCGAATCCATAGCGCGTCATGCCGTTACAGACATTAAAGATTTCAGGACGTCTGAGGTGGCAAGCAGTTGTTCATACAATCCCTATGACTCTGGCGGTGTGATTAATGCAGCCGCGTACCGAGCCTCCTTGTTAGCAAGCGCGGCGCAATTTCTCGACAGGGAAGAGTACTGGCAGGTTGGAGAACGCAACCTTAACTTTGTCTTGGAGAACCAGAATCCAGATGGCTCCTGGTATTACGCCGTGGATGGAGTCCGCGACTTTGTCGACCACTTTCATACCTGTTTTGTTATGAAAGCCTTAGCGAAAATTCACACGCTAACCAGAAATAAGAAATGTCTCGAGGCAATCTCGCGCGGACTGGATTATTACCTTGCTAATCTGTTTGCCGCTGACGGGCTTCCTCGGCCCTTTTCCAAAGCCCCTCGACTAACAGTTTACAAACGTGAGCTTTATGATTGTGCTGAGTCGATCAACCTTTGTCTTCTTTTGAGGGACCGATTCCCGAGTCTGGAACGGACATTGGAAACGGTGGTGGCCGGAGTTCTT
>JAFAXJ010000689.1 GCA_019241095.1 Verrucomicrobiota bacterium
GCATGGTCATGCTCGGAGCAGGTACGCATTATTTTACCTTCTTTGATTGTTGGCTCAGGCGCGGCCCGGTTGCGAACCGGTTTAAAAATCTCTCCAACGGGGTCGTGCCTACCCACTTTCCTTGGCCACCACCAAACTGATCAACGCCAAAAGACTCCCTCGCCGTTCTAAGGCACAACAGTAAGCTACAGTCCCAATTGCCGTGCAAGCTTTTGGCCAAATACACAAGTTTTGACATTATCTCGCTTGAAGAGCGCTACAGCTTTACGCCGAGCGATTGGAAGTTATCGGCGCCCATAGAACCAATAGCAACCGGCTTGGGATAGCAGTACAGCTGTGCTCTGGAAGGATTTGTTATGATCTCAAGAACGAACGCACCCAGAAGATTAGCTTAGTACATAGGTCCTACCAGTGCGCGGTGTTGTAAGCTCGCCTGACACAGTTTTATAGAACCCGCATTTAACTGGATCCCACATCGGACCTTTTGTTAGTCACACTGCCCCGTTCGACCAGAATCAACTCTCTTAACGTTATGCACTGGAGTCACTTTTATCAGGATTCACGTACGACAAACTTCCATTCTAAAATCGCGAGTTCTTTATGATTCCAGTCTGTCGGCACGTTGCGATCACTGAAACGCTCACCGTCGACTTTTACCTGAAGCCAATTGACGTGATTGGTCTTAATATATTGCTAATTTTGTGCGTTTCTGAAAACAGGGGAGAATGATTTTGCCTTTCTATAACAGTGCGGAACTTCGTTGGTTTCTCGAAGGTGATAAGGCCGACTTTGATGAAATTTTACAATGGTTTTGCCTTAAAGATCGGCTTCCCGTGCTCGAAGAGGCGAAAATCAGTGATTACGATCGTGATGTGAGGAACAGGCCCTTCGTTAAGCAAGAAGAGAAACGATCGGATGAATATTTGCTGTTTCCCGAAACAGAAAAAGCGGGAGTGAAGACCCGCTCCGGGAGACTCGAAATCAAAATATTAACTACTGGGCCGCGACCTTTTCGGCTTCGTTCTTGTGAGCTTACAGGACGAATGGATCAGTGGGTGAAATGGAGCTTTGCCAGCAGTGATGCTGAGAAGTTTGAAGGTGAGTTGCGCTCTGCTGCACCCTGGCAAAAAGTCATTAAAGAACGCTATTTGCTGAAGTACTGGTGGGACTCAGACAAAGTCATCGTCGTGCCCCCGGACCAACGGCCCGACTGTGGGTGCAATGTCGAACTCACAATAATTGAGACTAAGACAAAACGGCCCAATTGGTTGAGCATAGGTTTTGAGGCTTTCGGTCCTTCCGAGCACGTTGTTCACATCTTAGATGTAGTAACCGGAGATTTTTTCTCCTGTCGTGGATTTCCGCCGGTAAAGTTCAGATATCAAGATTCGATTAGTTATCCAGCTTGGCTGGCCTGCTTGCTCTAGCGAACCAAAGCGTCTTGCCGTCAGACTATCAATGTGTCTTAATCGAGATGTTTTGTGAGGAATAAAGCCGTTTCATGGCTTGCTCTGATGCATCAATCTCTAAGAAAACAGCTGTGTTCAATAAAATCCCATAGAACGGCGGAGATTCGACTCCCCTTCGACTCTCAGTGTCAGACAATGTTACGTTGATTTTAAAACCAAGGTAAAGAGATTACAGATGCGGGGTTTCCCAACATAATCCGATGGCGTATTCACGCGACTCTCGATTCGTTCTCGGTGCTAAGCGATCCGAAAAAGAGGTTTTGATTACAGTGGATGTTTTAGAATTCCTAGAATCCAGCATTGCCTTATCAAGTTCACTTTCTACAAACATCGCTTTCAATCTGAACCGTAGCAACGGTCGACGGGCACCTGCATGTTCAAAACTGCGGACTCAGGTCAGGTATGCATACGCCAGTCTGCCTTGCGTTTTCCGCAACAGTGCTACAGAAGCCAAGCGGTCGGCTATTAACATTCCCGCCATTCGCTAAACGCTTTGCTTCGTCTTTGAATCCTTGTTTCACGCCTGCCCGGGCAGTACGTCGAGCCCCTGATCCGTCCCTCTAAGACCTAGCTTTGTCCTCATTTTTAACTGTAACCTAATCCATCAAAATCCCTGTGAAAGGCTTTCTCGATCTGCCGTGCATCTCGAACTTTCGTTTCGCGCGGTCCATCTCGGGACTTGAAGAGAATTGTTCCAGTAATGACTGCGTCTCTCTATAGCAAGCTCCCGTTGCTTGTCGTCGAACACTCGCTGACGATTGCGCGCGCTTTTCCGGTACTGCCGATCCCCAGGCCACTGCTAGCAGAACCTGAGACGCTCCTATAAAAGCCATTTTGAAAACCAACCCCCGCGATTCTCAGCCACTTAGAACACAAAACACCTCAAAAATACCTGTTTTGAGCCTCGAATCGGCGAAGACGGGTGAATGCGACGCAGCCCTGGTTAGGCAATCCAATAAAGTTATTCGTGCGAACCTGAATGTAAGCTGCTGGAGTGTCCGAGTTTCTCAGACAGCCTGGCATGCGTTAACGATCAGGATCTAACAAACTTAGAGCAGAATATGGGAATCAAAGAAGTTTTAGGCTTTGGGTCAGACAAAAAGATTCGTTATGCCATCGTCGGCGCAGGCGATATCGCCCAGGAGGACATGATGCCAAGTGTTAAGCACACCGGCAATTCCATAATGACTGCACTGGTGACCTCAGATCCGAAAAAGGCGAAAGAATTGGGCGCGAAATACGACGTTGAAGCGAACTTTACCTATGAAGAGTTTCCGAACGCTATTGCGTCCGGAGTTTTTGATGCCATCTATGTGGCGGTGCCGAACTGGAGGCACGCCGAATTTGTCATTCCTGCTCTACGCGCCGGCATCCACGTACTCTGTGAAAAGCCAATGGAGGTTTCGACGAGGAAATGCCAGGAAATCCTGGACGTAGCAAAGACTTCTTCAGCCAAACTGATGATAGCTTACCGGCTGCATTTTGAACCTGGTACCCTATCGACCATCGACCTTGTGCGCTCGGGGAAATTGGGGGAAGTGCATACTTTTGCTTCGACTTTCGCGCAACAGCTTTCCACATCCAATCACCGGGCTCATTCGGGTGACAACGCTGGTCCGGTGTTAGACATGGGACCATATCCGGTGAACGCCGCCCGGTACATCTTTAGCGACGAACCGACCGAGGTGGTCTCGGCTGTTGGAAGCAGGCATCCGGAGGCCGGTTTTGATCAGGGATTTGACGACAGCGTCGCTGTGACACTCAGATTTCCCGGCAATCGGTTGGCGCAATTCAATCTGAGCTACTATGGCGGCCCGGTAAATAGCTTCGTCGCGGTTGGATCAAAGGGCAGCGTGATGCTTGATCCAGCCTACATGTTCGGCCAGCCAGTTGAACAAACCGTTTCCGAAGGCCAGAACAAAACTAAAAAGAGCTTCAAAAATACGGACCATTTCGGCGGCGAGATGAAATACTTCTCCAACTGCATTCTCAACGACACGGAGCCGGAGCCGGACGGCGAAGAGGGCTTCGCTGACGTGCGTGTGTTGGAGGGTGTATTAGAGGCATTGAAATCAGCCGCCCCGATAAAGCTTCCTTCATTCAGCCGCACCAAACGCATCAATACAGAGCAACAAAAAATGGAGCTTCGGGCCGTTTCGACACCAGATTTGGTTAATACTTCAAACCCTGCAAAAGGGGTGGAAAAGCAGGCTAAGAATTAGAGTAGCGCTCTATTACCTGCCAGTTCGGCCCACGCTTTCTGGATCTGAACGGAAGATGAAAACGAGCTGGAGCGCTGAATCAGCAAAAGCGATCGTCGAAGCCAATGTCCCAGCTATCTGCTATTGATCTCCATTACACCGCGCTGGTGCTTATCGATCTTCAACAAGGAATCGTCAATCTTCCCACTCTCCCGCGTTCCGGAGCGGAGGTGATCCAGAACGCTGTGCGACTCCTGGAACGGTTTCGGGAGGCGGAAGCGCCGGTTGTCCTGGTCCGTGTCGCATTCTCTTTGGACGGTCGGGATGCGTTGCAACCCGAAGCGGATTCCCCCGTCAAACGAGAAACGCTGCGGCCCGAATGGTCGGAGTTGGTGCCCGAGATAGGTCCACGACCTTATGATATCCTGATCACAAAACGCCACTGGGGAGCCTTCGGAGGAACGGAATTGGATCTCCAGTTGCGGCGACGAGGCGTCAGCAGGATCGTGCTTGGAGGTATTGCCACCAACTTCGGCGTCGAATCGACCGCCCGTGCCGCTTATGAATTGGGCTATAATCAAATTTTTGTCGAGGATGCGATGGCTTCACTAAGCGAGGAGGCCCATCGGTTTTCCATTCGTGAAATTTTTCCGCGAATCGGGCAGGTACGGTCAACCCAGGAGGTGCTGAGCGCGTGCACTTTGGGGGAAACGAAGGGCTTAGCGCCTCGGAGGCGGTAATTTAAAAGAAAATAATTGTAGAAGCTGATTCTCAGATTAGCACCGCCAATTTACGTCAGCCGTGAACTTAGATCGCCTGAAAGAAGACAGGGAAAGAGTTGGCGAAACGACCAAAGAGCACCAGGTTCGGCACGATCGAATCGAAGCACAATGTCGAAGCGATTTTTATCCCACTTTGTCGGCAGATCAGGTATGTTTTGGCCATTCGCGATTGCAGGGAGTAAGGTTTTCACAATGGCTTTGTGCTCCCAGGCAACAAGCACTACACCGCTTTTATTTACGATCTCAGCGGCGAGTTGCATCTCCTGTCCAACTGCGAAGGCGGCGTTCGGCCTGCCACAGGGCAGACGGGCAGCAAGCGGAGTGACCGTTTCAAATGGCCGCTTGCTGGTTGCATCGTTCATTTCGTCGAGAGAACCGGTCTGTGTCGAATCTACCGTAAAATCGTTAGAGGAAGCATTCGGACTAGCCGCGTAGATCACAGTGGGCTTTGGATAGTCAATAGGATTGAGTCCCGTGCCGAACAGGGCAGACCAGCTGCCAGCTCGTTGCCAGCCACGAATCACCAAAGATCTGGTGTCTTGAATTCCTTCGGCGGTTAGGCCTGATCCGGGCCACAACTCTCCAGGCTTTTCTGCATGACGGATGATTAGGATGGTGAGATCGGACATAGCTTACTCCATTAAGCATTCCATAAGGCTTGATCTTCAAGACAGAATCCAGCCTTTAACTAAGCTTCACAATTTCTTTCCTATCAGCTGCTTCCGTCAGAAAACCGCTTGGAAAGGAGCCCGACTCCACCAGCAACCGTGGTCGTTGGCTCTCGCACAAGTTGTTCAGATTCCGCTCTGCCGGGCAAAGAGAGTTATTCCCCCCAAATCAGAGCCTAGCTCAATAAGTTACGATGCGAGGTAGCGTCTTGGCCTCCTCAATCCAGCGCTCAATCGCGCTAGCGCTAGGAATCTGGTGCACGTGTTTTTTCTCGTGATTGATAGCTGTAAGTTTTTCGTGTAGATGATCAGCTTTCCGCTGGGCCAGTTCCTTTACCGAATCGACTCCCGCCGCCCGGAGAAGCTCAGTGTATTGCCTGGCAAGTCCCTTTACCCGAAAAAGATCAGCTTCATCGACCCATCTTAGTATTAGTTGATGTGAAATCCCGGTATTATTGGCAAGTTCTTGACGGCCATTCGGGCTCGCCCCGGCTTTCAACAGGTCCTCCACCGTTTTTATACCGTGAGCTTCAAGTTTTTCTGCGTGTGACGGTCCGATACCCTCAACTTCATTAATGTGTGTCATTGGATCTTAGCGATCGAATCTGAATAGGATCATCATAGAAGGCACGCAAGCCTAAAGCGTAGGATATGCCAGTTGCGCGATCGCGTACCCAATCAAACCAGAAATTATTCGGCCGATCTCTCGAACGGGTCACGGCTCTTCGCAACCGATGTCTTGAATGCTTCAGGTGATCGCGATGGTCCGTCACACCATAGAAGCGACCTTCTCGCGCTCGATATAGCCGTATACTTCAGGCAAGATGAACCGTGCTGCCAGGAAGCCGGTGAAAGAGGACAGGGCAACCAATGCCGTAGCGAGCGATATGCCCAAGTGTTCGAACAACACCGGAAAGAAAAAGATTGTCACAAAGTTCGGCAGCTTCACAAACATATAGCCGAATCCTGAGGCCGTCGCCTTATACCGGGAAGGCGCCACCATCGAACAGATCGTCATCCCGTTCGAGGCGGACCAGTAGTGAAACCACATGAGGGTCGCTGCCGCAACCGGTATCAGGAGCTTCCAGTCCAGATGAAGAAACAGCGCAGCGGCGAGAAGCGAGAGGCAAGCTCCTCCGAAACCCCATTGCGAAATCCCGCGATGGCCCAGTCTGGGTGTGATAACCGGGGCGACAAAGCCACTGATAGTGGCGATGATGTATATCGCCGCGGTGAAGAAGTTGGTGCCCGCAATTCCTGAAACACCGCTGAGCAGCAGGATGACGGGTAGATAGAACCCGAACGCAGAAAACTCTATGCCCTGCATCGCGTTGGAAATCCATGCAAAGATGCTGGCCCGTCTGCGAACCGGATCCTTCCAAATGTCGGCCAAAAAATCGCGGGTGCGCGGCCGATCAATGCGATAATCCTCGTCAGGCAGCATCTCCAGAGAATCGTTAAACATCTCCTTGGCAACCTTCTTGGCCTGCCTGAATTTTCCCGCTTGAATCAGCGAAAGGGCCGTTTCCGGGACATCGAGCCGCATAATCAGCAGAATCAGGGCGGGGAGCGCACCCAAGGCAAGGCCGATCCGCCAGAGCAAGCTGTGGTCCATGCCGCACAGGTACATGATCGTGACAACGACGATGCAGGCAACCTCGCCAAGGCCGAACATGCCCTGCCAGCGGTTGCCCATCACCTCACGCTTGCCCTTGGGCATCGACTCCATGATGTAGGTGTAGCCAGTGGCAATGTCGCTCCCGAGCGGGATACCCAGGAAGAAGCGGACGATAACCAACTGCCACATATTCGTCACGAATGCCTGCCCGATCGCAAGAACGACAAACAAGGCCATCGTTGTGAGGAACACCTTACGCCGGCCAAAGCGGTCGGCTGCCCATCCGCCGAGCATCGTACCGATCAGCGCACCGAGCTGTACCGAGGCCGCGCTGAGGCCGAGCAAGGCTGCACTGGGTTTAAAGTCATTTTTGACGAAGATCAGCAGAAAGGAGATCGAGTACAGATCCCATGCCTCGATGAAGATTGTAGTGATCATTAGCCAGCCGGTTCGCGTCCCCGAGCGAGTTCCTTCCATGTTCAGGATGTGGGCAGCGGCATTATCGGATAGCTCGCGCAACTCTTCTTGGCCGGAAATCATCGTAGTCCTTTGTATCTCAGGGTTCCTTTAAAAACGGCGACGGAGCCGTGGGAACGGAACCATAGTTAGCAAGGGAGAAAGTAACGAGCACACCCTGCAGGTGTCAATAAAGGCCTCGCTAAGTCCAGCACAACTACAAGTGAGAATCACTTTTCGGCCAAAGCTGTTTGCACAGTTGGCAGTACTGCATTGACCAGCTTCTCCGGTGAGGTCTTCTTCTCTCGGCTCCATTGCATAGCTGCGCCGGCGATCGCCCAACTTATCATCGTCGCTTTCAATTCGGGGCTCTTAGCTCCATGAGTGCGAAGCCCAATCAACAAGTATTCGCGCATGACGTTCTTGACCTGCGACTCGACCATTGGCTCAAATTGCCGCTGATGCCTCTGACAACCGGAAGAAACCTCAGCCAGAAAATCGCACGCTGCGAGGATCAGGTGCCTCAAGGCCCTTTCACAGGTGGATTTGTTCCCGGAAGTACGGGCCTCGATCAAAGCAGCGAACCTTTCGCCCATCATTGCCTCCAATAAAGCAAATTTATCAGTGAAGTGATCATAGAATGTAGCGCGATTGAGGGTTGATCGCTCAGTGATGTCCTGCACGGTGATTAGATCAAAAGCCTTTTCTGAAAGAAGGGACTGAAAAGCATGGAAAAGCATTTGCCGAGTACGCCGGATTCGCGGGTCAATCTTTGTTGGCCCTTCAGTCATTGTCGAAAAATACACTTGACAAGCTATCCGTCAAACGATGTATTAACGACAAAAGTTGTTTTTCCATCTAGTGACGGCTAACCCAACCAATAAAACATCATGAGCCCCGTAAAAGATCTAACCAAAGAACCACCTCGCAGCCCTCGCAATCGTCTCAGCGGCTATGTGATCATGGCCCGAATGATTGACAAGGGACGTGCTACCATTCACGGAACTGTCGGCGAGTATCATTTTGCCTGTCCGCTCGATCAGATGCTTTTCACCTTTAAAGGCGTCCAGGCAGACGAGGTGAAGAAATTGCTGGCTTCCAGCTCCGATGATGCAGAGGTAGTGAACTGGTTCAACGCGCACGGCACCCCGAAGACAGCAGAGGAAACCAAAGCATGGTCGGATGAAGTCGAGACTTCCAGGCCTTACAACGACCCCGAGAAGAAGGACTGGTTTGCTGGCGAATGCGCCAAGTTAGGTCTTAGGCCGGAAAGGTCGACATTGTTCGATTATCTTGAGGCGGATGATGCCGCCACGTTCAAAAAATAAGTGAGCTAGCAAAGGGCGGCGGACTACTCTGCCGCTCTTTCCAGAGGGAAAAACCAGCCAGTTGCATCGAACGATTTCGTGAGAGAAACCAAACGGTTTTATAAGCGCAAGGACGTTCTCTACTCGTGCCGTTCCCGTGCTTGCGAATGATCGCCATTGACAGCGGGTGGTTCATTTTCAATTTCTGTTATACCAGGAAGCGGTACCCGCAAATGTTGCTTATCGGACCCGGACTCATCCGATAAAAGGAAATACATCGGTTTTCCAATCGCATCGGCGGGAACTTCGAACAGAGACTCGCCCGTCCTAGACAGACCTGGTTGAATCTCTTCGTACTCGAAAATTGGTCCCTTGAGCGAACGTTTATATTTTTTACCGAACTCATCTGCCAGATCAAACGAATCGAAATAAACGCGTTTAGTAGACTCGCTAATGTTACGCGCGGTAAATGTAAGCCACACAAAAACCGCTCCTTTATCGGGCCTCGCCTGCATATCGCCATAGGTCCTTAGGGTCTTATAACCTGTGATCGTGTACTCACAGCCGCCGAACGTGACATTCGTTCCAACTCCCTGAACTTTGCGCTCGATTTCCATTTCAGGAGACCAAAAGCCTCGAACAGGGCGTACAGCCTTAGGCGTCTCGTTAATCTGTGCCGAGGCATCCTGACTTTCTCCCACCGGCGGTTCCAGTTTTGAGAAAGCTTCTCCTTGGCGCCAAGGCAATACCTGAAGCTGTAAGGAACGTATCTTGGGTACATCTCCTTTTTTTGAATATTCGACGATGAAACGACAGTGAGCTCGATGCTCCTTGCCGGAGGTTTCCAAAACGTACCTCTGCAGCTCAATCGAATCACGCGTCAATCCGCTGTCCAGGGAAGAATGCTCGAAGCTTCCCGGGTTATACTTTGACCTGCAAATCGTATAGATCCGACTGTCGTTTCTCATGTCGGCCGCTATGTAAGACGGCGACGTATCTTTCCGCCCGAAGTAATTGATTGGACTGTCAATGTACTGTTCCAAAATCGTGTAATCATGATGGTTAAGTGCCCCATCGATTTGGACGATAAAACCCGATGTTTCGCCGTTACAAGCACGCGCGAATAGTCCCGCCGTGAGGAGTAAACAGTGTAAAATTCGCTCCATATTGGTCATAAATTTTGGCCGCCTGAATCAGGCCTAATCGAAGTAATTCCGATGACAATTATGATCGCGCAGCTGAGAGACTTCGCTCTTCATAAAAAGGCTTTCCCAGAAATGTGTTGAGGAAAACTGCAAGTGATCACTCTTTGAGACCGCAGCTTCAATTCTTGCAGGCAGCGCATTGGAAAATGCAAGCCAAACCTCGTCCACGAAGAATCAGCCAGTTGCATCCAGCGATTTCGTGAGAGAAGATAAGCGATTTGTAAGCGCAACGATCTCATGAAGTACGATCCCAGCAAACCAGATCCGGACTACAACACCCTCAAAATCGCACTGTACGGGTTCGGGATGGCTGCACTGCTTATAATTTTGTTTTTGAGCCTAATGATCCCACTCATGCACGCGGTGAACATGCCGATGCGATAGGCGTTCGGTTGTTTATCGGAAAGCTGTCGATCAGCTTAGCCCACCTAGGTGCATGAGATCACTTTGGCACTGCCGACGACGTAACCCTTAATGGAACTAGGATATGACCTTCAGAGCTTATTTGGGTTTAGCCACGAGCCAATCCGGCACCGTACCGGTTCGACCTATGAAAACAAATGGGTGCCAAGGACCGCCTTCCTGGAAAGGTCTCCTGACTAGCTCTTCATCGACCTTTCCTTGCGCGGACACCCTGAAAAAACGACGCTGTGCCAGCAATAAACAGAACCGGAGCAGTGCGAAGAAGAGCCCTCAAATCGAAAATAGAAGTTGCCAAAGATCATCCACAACGTAGCATTAAGACGTGCTTAAGGCGGTGCGGCTTTTTCGACACTACTGTTGTCGGCCTCTGATTACTTGGTCGTGAATTAATCTTGAGAGGAAGCTGCCGTCGAACTTTTCAAAAGCTTTCCGACGGTTCCACTGACCAAATCAGAGCGGACGTTTCGTGGTCCCTTCCATGTGGGCTCCAGGGGCTCTTCTTTGCGTTACCCTTCGCCGCACTCGAAAGATGATGAGTGGCAATGCCAGGCGGTCCCACAATATGTAGAACAAGCGAAAACCAATCAGAGTAGTCTGTGACGATAAAGAGGTCCAATTTCACTGTTCAGGAA
>JAFAXJ010000005.1 GCA_019241095.1 Verrucomicrobiota bacterium
TTAGCTCAACGGGTAAAGCAAGACGGGAAGATCTCTTTTGTCTCAAACGAGTAAGTACTTAACTCCTCTGCTGGCGTTGGCCAGTTTCCAACATCTTAAGAATGAAAAGAAAAATCGATCCAAGACTATTCCCCAACTACTCCGATAAGCGAGTCATCGACCGGCAAATGACCGAGCTTGATACGCATGGCGTATCGAGGCGCGAATTCTTGAAACTTGCCTCGGTGGGTGCCATGGCCTCAGCAAGCGCAGTAAGCCTCGGGATACCTACCGTCGCCGTTGCCGATCCAACCGGTAAAATGGCCCATCTCATCATGACACTTCGGCTTGAATACTGCGCGAACGCCGATGTTGGTGCACGTGGCGCGGCAGCCGCTCTGGGATTGAACATTACCTCAGTTGACGGACAGCTCGATTCCGAGCGTCAGCTCAATCAATTCGAAGATCAGGTTTCGCGAGGAGTGCAGGCCGTGATGTTGCACGCTCCGGGCGGCGGCTCGATCAAACGAATAGCGCAGCTAGCGAACCAAGATAAGGTTTGGCTGGATAATACTTGGGGCACACTGCCGTGGTATACGCCATTCGAGGCTGGAGACTACTATACGATGTACGCGGTGCCAGAGGAGTTCTCCGCGCATCGCGCGGTCACGGTTGAAGTATGCAAGGCAGTCATGGCGAAATTTGGGGGCGGGAACATTGTCGGCGTGACGGGTGTGGAGGGTAATTCTACCGATCTTATTCGCTCGCGAGGACGCGACGATGCTTTGAAGGATTTTCCAAAAGTTAAGCTTGTCGGAGAACTCCCCGGAAAATGGAATCGGGAAGATTCTCAGAAGGCCATGGAAGATCTTATCGCTCGATACAAGGATATCGCAGGTGTAATTGCACAAAACGATGATGTAGCCGACGGCTGCTTGGCGGCTCTTCGTTCTGCCGGGTTTAAGCCGGGCGAAGATGTTTTTCTTTCAGGAGCGGATGGAACCACCGGCGGCGCTGAAGCAATAAAGCAGGGACGTCTGCTCGCAACGAGTGCGAATGTTCCGGCTTATATGGGGGCTCTGCTCACGACAAGGCTTTACGATGTGCTTCATGGATGGAAGCCCAGAGCCTCCGAGCGACTCATGAACTGGAGATCGATCACGATGACCAAGGCGAATGTTGACGCCTACCTTGCTCGCTACGTAAACAATGCCGGAGTCGCTCCATTCGATTATAGAAGAATGTCGAAAGTCGAACATCCTAACGACTGGGATCCTCAAGCGGAACTCTTTCCAATGGATATCGATGTAGAATGGGGCGGCATTCCCAAGCCTGACGGCTGGTCATATCCGGCTGAGTACCTTGCCGCACGCAAGAGTGACGAGACGAATGCCGTGAGGAACGAGTACGCTTCGCATTACAAGATAGACTTCTTTGGTCCTTCTCCTATGAAGAAGACTACGTGATTACCTGGCTGATCGTGGAAATTACCCCGATCCATACCTCTTCGCTTTAATTTGCAAAATGCTGATCCAGCAAAGCGCGTCCTAAGGCCTGCGCGGCTGCAATCATTCTCTAGCAAGGTATGGACGTAGAGGGAGCAGGTTGTCGAGCGTCGCCGCTCCTGTCTGTATCGGGAATTACCAAGCGTTTCGGCGGGATCACCGTATTAGACGAAGTCACGTTTGATATTCCTTCGGCAAAGGTGATAGGCCTTGTCGGAGAGAACGGCGCGGGCAAATCGACATTGCTTAATGTGCTTAGTGGCATGCTTGCGCCCGACGCAGGCGAAATGCATTTGGGCGGGGAAAAATATCGACCGGATGGTTACGGTTCGGCGACCCGGCTCGGAATCAGCCGAATTTTTCAGGACCAAGCGCTTATTCTCAATGTTCCAGTGTACGCGAACTTGGTCCTCGGCCAGGAAGCTCGGTTCCTGCGGGCCGGTCTTTTTTTAGACTGGAAAGCAATGGCTGCGGTTGCGCAGAAAATGGTCGAAGTGGCCGATATCGACGTAGACGTGTGCCGATTGACTTGGGAGTATGACTTTTCTAGGCGGCAAGCGATCGAGATTGTTCGGGCTTGCTTAGCGCCGATTTATCTCCTGCACGTCACTCGCCCGATTGTGCTTATGGACGAGCCAACGTCGGCCCTGGACAAAAAAGATGAGGCTGCACTTTTCCGCTTAATTAACCGCATTAAAAGCTTCGGGTCAGTCGTTTTCGTCTCTCATAGACTAACCGAGGTTCTCGCGATCAGTGACGTCATTCATGTGCTAAAAGATGGCAGACTTGTTGCGACGGTGGACCCTCACGTGGCCAACGAAAGCACGTTGCACAGCCTGATGGTCGGTCGGGAACGGGTAAGTGACTACTACCATGAAAGTCGTCAGTGCGACGCAAGGGAAAATCCTGTTCTGTTAGAAGTTCGGGGGTTAAGTCGGAGGGAAAAATATAAAGGTGTTTCGCTCAAAGTTAAATCTGGGGAGATTGTCGGGATCGGAGGCCTCCTAGCATCAGGCAAGAGCGATTTGGGAAAAGGGATTATGGGTTTGGAGGCGCCCGACGATGGCTCGGTCAGACTAGAAGGCTTGCGACAAGCTAAACCCGAGATCCGTCGATTGATTCACGCTGGAGTTGGGTACATTCCAGCTGAGAGACTAATCGAAGGCTTGATCGCGCAATTTCGTTTGTCCTGGAACATCTCGATGGCAGGCGGTGATGATCTTTTTGCTTCAAGGTTTGGGCGCTGGTTCGAGGGAAAAGAAGAAGAGGTAGCATCCGAGTACGTTAAAAAGCTTTCAATCAGGGGAGGCAAGCCGAACATCATCTGCCAGCAACTATCGGGAGGTAATCAGCAAAAAGTGGTATTAGCACGCTGGTTGTGCCGTAAGCCGAGAGTGTTGGTCTTGGATAATCCGACACAAGGAGTCGATGCAGGAGCAAAGGAGGAAATCTATCAACTGCTCCGCGATCTGACCGCAGCAGGGGCTGGTATATTACTCATCACTGATGAACTGCTTGAACTGATCGGACTCTCTAATCGGATCATGATTATGCAATCTGGGGAGGTCGTTGCGGAACTGGATGCTCCTCCCGACGCTAAACCAACCGAAAAAAATCTTGTGGCTTTGATGCTTCCGGCAAGTGGAAAGCTACCGCCGACTCCTCCGAATGCTGAGATGCTTGCTCCCTCGACCTGATTAAGCAAGGATGCGCTCGAAATTTGAGTTTCGTCTCGACCGTAGTTTGTGGTTACCGATCGGCGTCGTTATAGCACTGTTCGTATTCTTTTCTTTGACATCCAGTGCATTTCCGACAGTCAGGAATTTAACGATTCTGTCAGCTCAGGCATCCACGCTTTTGATCGTTTGTATAGGAGCAACTTTTGTTGTGTTAATGGGCAGTATCGATTTGTCAGTCGGGGCTGTGGTGCTCTTAGTAGGCGCCCTTAGCGTAAAGATTCAAAATGGAACGGGGATTGGCGCGGCCATTGTGCTTCTCGCAGCTGTTCTGGGCGGAGTTCTCGGACTGATCAACGGAATTATCTACGCCTACGGAGCTGTGCCCTCGTTTGTTGTGACATTGGGAAGTCTTTCGATTTTCAACGGCTTAGGCCTGCAGATTTTGCAAGGCCGAGCCATCAGTTTCAACTCGGAAGCCCTTGACGCCATCGCGATCGGTCAATGGGTGCCTCCGATTCAGAATATAACTCTCTGCGCAATAGCGATCTGGGGGCTAGGCGTTCTCATCGCCCAACGAACTCGATTCGGGCGATACATGTATTTGATCGGCGGTGGCGAATCCGTTGCGCGGAACTCAGGCATTCCGGTGCGCCGCTACAAACTTTATGCATTTACTTTATCGGGGCTGATCGCTGGCTTCGGCGGCATCCTGTCGGTTGCTCGATTAGGAGCTGCGGGACCGACTCTTGGACAGGAACTACTCTTAAACTCACTGGCGGCCATCGTAGTTGGAGGTACCTCCCTTTCAGGAGGTGTCGGTGGCCCGCATCGCAGTTTATTGGGAGTATTAATCATCTCAATCCTGGACAATGGATTGAATTTGCTGGGGGTTACTGCATATCCACAGTTAGTAATCAAAGGCGTCGTAGTAATTACAGCCGTACTTGTAAGTCAGGCGCGGAGGCAAGGCATATTAATCAAGTGAGTATTTTGGCAAGACCCGGGCGGGCTTTTTTTCTAAGCGGCCGCGAATTGCATTCTCTAAAGGGGATCGAGTGTAGTTGCTGATTGCCTGACTTTTCTATGTTTTTTACGGAACTGGCCTGTGGACTTTGCGGCAAGCTGCATTCGAAGAGAACCCTTCAAACGCTATGTCAGGGTTGTGGGCGCCCTCTGCTTGCACAGTATGACCTTCTGGCTGTTTCAGCTGCGCTGAAAAAAGAAAAAATCCTTTCGCGCGAAGCCTCTCTATGGCGATATCGCGAGGTCTTGCCTTTGTCGCTGGATTTAGAGCCCATAACACTCGGGGAAGGTTGGACACCGCTGCTCCCTGCACATCGCTTCGGCAAAAGCATTGGGCTGCCGCATGTTTGGATTAAGGATGAATCTCAAAATCCCACTGGCAGTTTCAAAGCACGAGGCATGGCGATTGCCGTTAGCATGGCAAAGCAGTTCGGATTGAAAGCTCTGGCAGCGCCCTCCGCCGGCAACGCCGCTGGCGCACTGAGCGCCTATGCTGCGCGTGCGGGCATTCAGGCACACGTATTCATGCCAAAGGACACCCCCAAAGCGAATATCGTTGAATGCGTTGCCATGGGTGGGCAAGTGACGTTAGTCGATGGCTCGATTACCGATTGTGGAAAGGAGGTGACCAAACGAAAAGAAAACGAGGGGTGGTTTGACATTTCTACCCTTAAGGAACCATACCGTTTGGAAGGCAAGAAAACTTTAGGTTACGAACTCGCCGAGCAACTCCACTGGAACCTTCCCGACGTGATTTTGTACCCGACGGGAGGAGGTACAGGTTTGATCGGAATGTGGAAAGCATTCGGAGAGATGGAACGCATGGGCTGGATCTCGTCGAAACGTCCCCGGATGGTATCGGTTCAAGCGGCTGGTTGTTGTCCGATTGTGAAGGCATTTGAGGCGAATCAACGATTTGCTCAGGAATATCCGAACCCTTCGACCAACGCCTCTGGCCTTCGTGTTCCTAAGGCTATTGGTGATTTTCTGATCTTGGATGCGATCCGGGCCTCTCGAGGAATGGCTGTGTCTATTTCAGAGGAGGAAATCACTCGGGCCATCGATGAAGTGAGCGCGCACGAGGGCTTGTTCTTCTGTCCCGAAGGAGCCGCGTGTTGCGCAGCCCTTAAGAAGCTACAAATCTCAGGCCGTATTAGCTCCGAGGAAACGGTTGTCATTTTTAATACCGCTGGCGGCGTCAAATATATGGAAGCTTTTGAGGGTTTCGCGCTTAAGAATCTCAAGCGTGAATAAACCCAACTCTCGCGAACTTAAGATAGTCTGGATAATTCGGAACTTTGCACGGGCTCAAAACAAAGTGGCCTACCCTTTAGAATGAAGGCATTTTCCGTCTTCTAAATTATCGGGGTCCGCACACGAGACGGACGATATAGTATGCTAAGCCTCATTATCGGACACAGTCACTCGCTAAAATAAGCAGGAACATAAGCCCGCTTTAGTTGGCTCCGCCGAAGCCGGTGGAGTAAGGTCATCTATGGATGAGGCAGTCCATAAAAGTCCAGACTTCGTCTTTCACCAAGAAATGCCGCCGAATGGCGGTCCCTCGCTCAACCGATTGGTTGAAGAATTTATTACTCCGGAAACAGATTTCTTTCTTCGCACGCACGGAAATATTCCGCAACTTGCTAGCCCAACGCATCGACTAACAATCGGAGGCTTAGTTAGCCGTCCTTGCCAATTCTCCTTGGAGGAACTCTTTGAACGCTTTCCGACTAGAGAAATCACAGCGACCCTTCAGTGCGCGGGGAACCGACGTTCTGGCGCTTCGGCTTTCAAGCAAGTGCCGAACGAGGTGGATTGGGGCAATGAGGCCATCAGCAACGCGGTCTGGAAAGGCTGTTCCTTGGCAGACGTGATTCACTCTGTCGGATACGTTGATGGGGCCAAGCATCTTGAATTTATCGGCTCAGACATTTGTCAGAAAGAAGGTGTGCAGACGCAATTCGGCGGATCAATTCCTTTGGAGCGCGCGCTCGTCGATGATGTGCTGCTCGCATGGGGAATGAACGGTCAGCCATTGACTCTGCAACACGGCGCCCCTTTACGCGCCATCGTCCCCGGGTATATCGGCGCTCGAAGCGTTAAATGGCTTCAAAGGATCAATCTGCTTAACGCGCCATCCACTAACTTGTTTCACGCACATGCTTATCGCTTGTTCTCGCCTGCGGCGTCTTCCTCCGATGCAAACTGGGAGCAAGCATTAGAACTCGGGGAGCTCTCCGTTAATTCCTGTATCTGTTCGATCGAAGAAGTGTCCGACGGCCTTTTGATTAAAGGTTATGCAACAGCGGGAGGAAGTCGGTGCGCTGTGAGGGTCGAAATCGGATATAGTGAGCCGTTAAAGTGGATCGAAGCGTCTTTTCAAGATCCAGCCCAAACCGGTTCTTGGCGGCGCTGGCGAACCCTCATCCCTAAGCTTCTCGTTGGCGAACTCATCTGTGTACGGGCTTGGGATTCTGCCGCGAACACGCAACCAGAAGATCCCGAAAACGTCTGGAACTTCAAAGGTTATATGAATAACGCGTGGCACAGGGTTCGATTCGGAATGCCATTTCAGGACGTACTGATGGCAAAGCCGGAAGTGGAGTTTTATCTCTGATCGAGGCAATACTTCTAGCAAAAAAAGTCAGTCACGAACTAGTACATCATTCGGCTTTTGCCAAAACGGAGGCAAATAAAGCGGTGTTGAAGAAAGCGGCAAAATACTCGGTTTAACGTCTATACCTACCGAATACGCATAAAGGAGCGGCAATGACTGCCGAGGTTTTGCACTGGAAGTTCGCTCGCTTGGCCCACGGAACCACCGCCAAAAAAAGCCGAACG
>JAFAXJ010000514.1 GCA_019241095.1 Verrucomicrobiota bacterium
GAGCGTTCGTAGAACTAGAAGAAGGTATTGACGGGATGATACACGTTTCTGATCTAAGTTGGACGCGGAAAATCAATCACCCAAGTGAGTTGTTAAAGAAGAATGACGATATCGATGCGGTTGTGCTCGACATCGACAAGGTAAATCAACGGATTAGCCTCGGGGTGAAACAGCTTGATTCCGACCCTTGGAGAGAAATCGATCATAGATACAAGATTGGAGATCTAGTCCACGGAAAAGTGACGAAGCTCGCCAGCTTTGGAGCTTTCGTTCAGTTGCAGGACGACATTGACGGTTTGGTTCATATCTCTCAGCTAAGCGAGGAGCATGTCGCCAAAGTCAAAGATGTCCTAAAGGTCGGGCAGGAAGTGGAGGCTCGCGTCATTAAAGTTGATAAAGCCGAACGAAGAATTGGTTTGTCAATAAAGGCTGCTCATTATTCCGATGACGAGCTGCGTCGTGAGACTGAGGCCTTCGACAGCCTGCGCCCAGGAGAAGACATGGTCGGCCTCGAACAAGCGTTCCAGGCTGCTGAAGAAGAATATAGGCCCAGCGAGCGACGGAAATAATCTCATTCAATCGGCCTTGATCTTGTCCCAGCCGCTTTTATTGGTTCAGTTATCTGCTATCTTGAAAGCTTAAAGCTATTATGGATAAACCGCATATTGTTGCTTACCTAAAGACCCAATGTGGATGGAGCAATGGCGTCAGAGCCGCACTGAAAAAATACGAACTGTCTTACGAAGAGAAGGATATAATCAAAAATCCTGCCTTTCGTTGGGAAATGGAACAGAAAAGCGGTCAACCTTTGTCTCCTTGTGTTGAGATTAATGGCACTATGCTCGCCGATGTCAGCGGCGAGGACGTTGAGCACTATCTGGTTGCTAAAGGTTTGGTCGACAGTAGCTCATCGCAGACTGATGTGCCGTTAAACGCTCCTTGTCCTCCGGAACAGCACGAGCAAACTGTCTTTTTTCGGCGCTAGCTGCTGAGAAACATTCCAGACGTTTTTAAAGCGCTCGGTGAGAACCGAGCGCTTCAGTTTTCAGTGTACGAACTCAGGCTGCGTCTCCATTGGGATCAAACCTTGGCGATTCGCCTCGCCTAAAAACCTGAGCACAGCCTCACGACCGATATCACCGTAGTCGCGAGTAAGGTCATTCACGTACATACTAATAAAGCGATCCGCTTTCGCTAAGTCCAAACCCCGCGCAAGAGGCATTGAGTGCTCGATTCCGGCTTTTCGATGTTCAAGGGCGTAAGTAATGCTTTCTTGCAGAATTTTCAGGACGTCGCGCTGAACATCGACAGGAATGTCCTTTCGCAAAACATTGCCTCCTAAAGGCAACGGAAGTCCAGTAGAGCCTTTCCACCACGCCCCGAGATCGAGCGCAAGGAGAAATCCTTCTTCTGCGTACGTCAACTGGCCCTCATGGATGATCAGTCCGACATCGGCTTTTCCAGCTCTAACTTCACTGAAGATCCGATCAAACGGCACAGTTATGGTATTTACTTCCCCGACAAACAAGCGAAGTGCGAGATAGGCACTGGTCTTAGCACCTGGAATCGCAATTCGCTTCGAGCGCAGCCATTCCTTTAATTGCGCTGGCTTTTCGGGCGCATTTTCGAGCGATACAAGCATCGGCCCGTAACCGTCGCCCATACTCGCGCCGCAAGGCAACAAAGCGTAACGATTCGTGAGATACGCGTAAGCATGGATGGAAACGGCGGAGATGTGCAATTCCCCTTTCAACGCTCTTTGGTTTAGAGTCTCTATATCTTGAAGAATGTGCTGAAAATGATGCCCGCGCGTTTCGATTTTGTTTTCTGCCAATGCATAAAACATAAATGCATCATCGGGATCGGGTGAATGGCAAAGCAAAAGATCCATCGATCAACAAACCGAAAGCTGAGCTAAACGCAATCCAGGAACTCTTTTGCAGGTATAACATTTCTCCCGTCCCGATTTCGGCGCCCAAGCACCGTGTCAGATGCTCCATGAAAGCTGCGAATACAGGTTACGATAGTCTGTGAACCCGTTCGACTTCAGTTTCCATATCGCTCCACCGCGAATGTCGTTTTGGAGCATAGAATAAGTAAATGATTCCTCCCGCGATCCCGAAAAGGAGAAAATAAGCAAAGCCCAAAAGAGAAACGAGAACGCCTATCTCGTTGGGAACATGACAGAGATCCCTTAGAAGTATCTCCAACAAAGATTCCCGGAAGCCAATCCCGCTTGGTGTTACTGGTAACGATATGATCGCAGTGACAATCGGCATGATTGACATCATGTCTAACACAGAAACATGCGCCCCTAATGCACGCGCAGTGCAGTAGAAAGCACCGTAAAAAGAGAATAGTACCGGGAACGAAAGTAAAAATACATAGAACAGGGATTTTTTAGCTTTAGCAAAGAGTTGATAGGCTTCACCTGTTTCCACTAAGCGCTCTCGAAAAGGAAAATGTCCGGGTAGCTTGTTTAACAAATGAAAACCTGACACGACAAATGATGCTGTTGTGACCAGGATAAAGCCGATCAACATGCTGAGCAAAACCCAGAGCAGAACCGCTGCTTGCGGCGTTTTCTGCAGCCAATTCCAGCGTAGACCAGTAGTGACTAACGCAGTTAATACCAGCGCCGAAAAGCCGACCAGCCGGTCCATAACAACAGTCAGAATAGCTTCCTTTTTCTGGTCTGGGAATTCACGCATCAAATAGAACAGCCGGGCGAAATCGCCGCCAGTATACCCGGGCATGAAAAGATTGAAGAATAGACCGACGAAGAACAACATCGTTGCACGCCTCCAACTCATATACATCCCCTGAACGCGCATCAGAATCTGCCATCTGACGATGTTGGCAATCTCGCCAGTCAATGCGACCGGAAGACCAATCCACAACCACGATCTATCAGCTCCAGCGATCGCGTTCCCCATTTGAGCCCTTTTCTCCGGGTCATGAAAGACCCAGATTAACATTGCGATTGTGAAAACGGCCTGGAGGGTTCGAATTATCGCTTTGTTCATTGGGCCGGCGCCATCTCTGAGCAGATCTCAGGATGGGTGGTTCGCAACCTTCTCCGGAGGAGCCTGAATTTCAGTTTCAGTATACGGATGTTCTGCACTCGGTAGGTGGAAAGTCGTAACCCCGTTGTTTCGGCCCTTCAAGCGCAAGGATACGATGGAAAGCACCGCTAAATCAAACACCACGCGTGAGTACTTGAGTGGTGGTAATCTAAGGTGCAAGATTCTGCGACATGATATGCATTGATGCTCGCACCGATGAATCGAGATTGCGTGTTCTAAACCGGCGCTATTCTCCTCCCGCTGCTCTCATCGAGGTTGTATCGAGTATTCTCGCTTCAGTGAAAAGCAAAGGGGATCAAGCTGTCGCTGAATTCACCTCCCGTTTTGACAAAAATTCAATGCTTCCCGGCGAATTTCGCGTGCAAAGGCCGGAAATTCAGGAGGCACTTGGCCTGGTCAATCCCGAGTTTGTACAGGCTCTCAAGGCCTCTCACGCGAACGTCGTTGAATTCGCCTTACGCAGTCGCAGAACGGATTGGAACTCCACAAATAATGAAGGAGCTCAAGCCGGCGAACGATATGATCCATTCGAGCGAGTGGGCGTCTATATACCTTCCGGTACTGCGCCACTTGTTTCGACAGCGATAATGACGGTTTCGTTAGCGCAGACAGTCGGCGTCCCTGAGATCGTGGTGACTTCGCCTGCCAATTCTGAAAAGAGATTGAATATCACTCTTCTGACAGCTTTAGAGTTGGCCGGCGCAACTGAGATCTACAAAATCGGCGGCGCCCAGGCTATCGCAGCATTGGCTTATGGTACAGAATCAATTCGGCCGGTGGCCAAAATTTTTGGTCCGGGTAACGCCTATGTTATCGAAGCAAAACGCCAGGTTTTCGGCTACACCGGTATAGATCTCTTGCCTGGCCCTAGTGAAATTCTAGTTGTTGCGGATCGCACTGCGAATCCCTCGTGGGTCGCCGCTGATTTGCTTGCTCAAGCAGAGCATGGAAAAGGCAGCGTCGTGGCTTTGGTAGCCTTTGACCCGCTCTTTCAAGAACGGGTCCAACAAGCGATCGAATTTCAAATACAGAGTCTACGTCGGTCTTCCTTTCTCAAAGAAGTGCTGGCCGACAATGCTTATTTCATTCTTGCTAGTGACCGTAAACAGGCGGTTCGCATAGTAAATGTATTTGCTCCCGAGCATCTCTCCTTGGTTGTTGAAGATGCGATTGACTTAGCATCACAAATCACCGCTGCGGGAGCCATTTTCATCGGTGGATATTCGCCGGTCGCCGCAGGAGATTTCCTGGCTGGCCCAAGTCATGAGCTTCCAACAGGTGGCGCAACCAAATCATTCAGCGGATTGACCGTGGATCAATTTCAGCGGAGAACCAGCATCATCCAATTTGATCCAGAATCCCTAAAACGCTCAGCAGCAACCCTTCTTAGCTTTGGCGAGATGGAACTTTTAGACGCGCATAGCAGGTCTATCTCCATACGTCTTGACGGGTAACGACAGTGCAAATGGGTCAAGGCTAAATCAGCACTCACCAATCGTACCCTATCACCCGA
>JAFAXJ010000678.1 GCA_019241095.1 Verrucomicrobiota bacterium
GCGAAGCGTTGCTCGCCTTTCCGTAAGAAAGCAGAAGGGGAGGATCATTTCGGACGATCTGCTGGTTCGTCTTTCACCTTTGGGCTGGAAGCACATTAATTTGACCGGAGATTTACATCTGGCAGGCGAACCGACCGGTTGTGAAAAATGGCGTTTCCAGCGAACGCTGCTGACTTTCGGGGCATTCTTCCGGATTGAGAATTGAGCGCGAAGACGATCGTGAGAAAAGCCCGGATGTCAGGATTCAGAAGAGATTGCTCTATTTTTTGATCGAGAGAAGTAGTTTTGGAACGCAAGCTCACGGTTAACCGATGCGCTATTCCGTGATTTTTACTCTGACCATCTTGCTTTTCATTCCCGCCGAGGGTGTATTGCCCCAGGGAGTCGCGAGACAAAAAATGAATGCCCTGTCAGTCATTTTCCCCTACAGGCTGGAAGGCGTTTGGGTGTTCGACGACGCAGCTAAGGGCTTGGTGCGGGAACCGTTTATCAGCGGTGCTGACAAGATTCTGGATGTCCTGGCAGAACACATCCCGAATACGGCAGCCGGATTCAAAATCGTCTTCTCGGCAAAACCCTTTCCAGGCTACACTGCTCAATTCGTTTGGACTCGAGCCGAATACGGAGGAAATTGGTATCGATGGCCAGAGCGGAAAATGGAAGGATGGTTGTGTCCCGCTCTCCTTAAGTATTTCGAAAGCCCTCCCAAACAGATTTTCGTGCAAGTGTCCGCTAAGAGTCCATGAAATAAGGCGGTAGTGGTCAAAAAGAACACACCTGGTTCGAGAGCACTTGGCCTGGAACCCAAAGATTCGTTCAAACTCCGGTTCTCCAAGCTGCAACAGAACATCGGACCGCTTGTTTATTTTGATTTAGAGGACGATTGGGAGAAGATAGCGCCCACGCTAAACTGACCAGATGACCGACCCCTGGAGTCATTGAAAGATCACGAATTTGACCACACGGCCAACGTCAATTCGGCTAGGTTAAACGTCTCAGGTGTGCCTTTTTTGCCCCGCGAGTTCAAATTCGGTTTCACTGAGTGTTGACGGCGGACAGGCGTTTGAACCTCCCTTCGTCTCGCACGTTCAGGTTTTCGACAACAACTTCGGTCGCCTTTTTGGCAGAGCCAAAGGTAAAGCTGACTCCGGTCTCGCCGACTGAATTTTCGCCTTCCGTTTCATAGGTAAATAGATCGCGGTCATAGTGCTTCAAAGGGAAAGTCGACTGGTGGGGACCCTCGATAATGGCGAGTCCATCACTTTCTTCAACAATCTGAATGTCTCCAAAGTAGTTGTTGGTATAGGTGCCGACATATGCGCTATCCTCGAGCGCGGGTGTAGGCGAAACACGCGGTTTGGAGTAGTCTGTCCCAAGGAACACACCGAGCGTCGCCGGATTGGAAAACAATCTCTTAAAAAGTGCGAGCCAATCCTGCGTGGATTTCCCATATAACGCAACATCGGTGAATGTAAACGCGAGCCCTTCCGCCACACCGACCGGATAAGCGTTGGTGAGGACGACGACACCCAAACGCTCCGAGGGGACGAGTAGCACACTTGTCGCCGCCCCGAGCGCGAATGCGCCCGAATGTGCAAGGCGCAAACGTCCTTCTGTATCGTAGCTGATATTCCAACCCAGCCCATAAAACGTTGGCAATCCGTTCAGTGGACTGAATCCCGTCAAAATTTGCGGCGAATGTGCCACCGTTAACGCCTTTTCATCAACGATCCGTTTGCCGTCAAACAGTCCATCCGCGAGTTCTAAACGCATCCATTTGGCCAGATCGTTTACTGATGAACTGACACCGCCTGCGG
Source organism: Verrucomicrobiota bacterium (assembly GCA_019241095.1). Lineage (GTDB taxonomy): Bacteria > Verrucomicrobiota > Verrucomicrobiia > Chthoniobacterales > JAFAMB01 > JAFAXJ01. The sequence goes on from JAFAXJ010000678.1 coordinate 1,818, forward strand.
GGGATTGCGGATCGGGATCGCGTTTGTATTTTTGGACCCATTTGCCGTTTACTTGTACATGCCCAGATGCCTTGTTCCTGCGGGCGACGAAATCAACATAGCGCGAACTCGTGGAATTCATGCCCAGGGGTCTGTAGAGTTTCTGCTCTGATGCATCCTCCCAGGCTAGATTATACGCCTTAGTTGCGGCGACGGCGGCTTCGGTAATACCGAAATTGGTGTAGGCGTAATGCGAACGGAAGCTGCTATCGGGCCTCTGGAAACGCAGGCGATGCAAAATTTCCTCTCTCGTAAAGCCTAGATCCTCCAGCAAATCGCCCGTGTGATCGGGGAGGCCACTGCGATGTGAATAGAAATCACGAATAGTGATTTCTCGTGTAGCCCAGGGATCATACATCGCAAAGTCGGGATCGAGATCGCTGATTTTGGAGTCCCACGAGATTTTGCCTTCACCAACAAGTTCCGCGACGACGGTCGAGCCGACAGGTTTGGACAAAGATGCGAGTTGGAACACGGTGTCTGGGTCTACCGGTTCTTTTGTGCTGACATCCCGCACCCCAAAGCCCTCAGCGAATACCACCTGATCTTGAAACACAACAGCGATCGCGAGGCCGGGAACCGCACCTTTTTCTATTTGATTCTCACCGAGCTTATGTATTTCCCGCGCTGCTTGGTTCACGTCGTCAAGCGTCGTTTGCGTTCCCCCGCAGTGGGCACGCACTTGTAAATCGATGAAAAACAGTAGTGTTCCAAACAGGTTCACGCACGTCCGCGATCCGTTACACTTATTCATTGCTTGTCTCCTATACTCTACCGCGGATTCCTGTCGAATTGCTCCGTTTGTGGACAGTTAGCTCATACTAAGCGCTAATTCTGACACCACAGACGATCACCGACAACTATCCTAAAGCGGTCAAGTACCATCTCGATCCGCGCAGTGACAGATTAAAAAACCGGGCTTCGCGCGTCCTTGTCGTTTACTTAACCCACAGTCGATAGATCGTTGCCGGATGCACGTTAAAACCCAACGCAATCTCCCGGACGGACTTTCCTTCCGAAACAATGCGCCGGGCTAATCCACCCTGATCCAAAGCAGCTTCCGCGGTCGTCCAAAGGTAGTGTGCAGAAGGTTCAGCAAAAAAGGAGGTCATGGTAAGAGGTTGGAGTGAGCAAACCACAACCTAAGAAGCGAACCATGACCGAAAGAAAACTAAACGAACTCTGCAAGAGATCAAAGAACTGATCGCAGAGGAGAAAGATCTTTTAAGGCCGCTAATCGGGGCGGTGTTGCAGGAAGTACTGGAAGCCGAAATGAGCGAGCGACCGGACACAAATCGCCTATAAAGGCAGCAATCGACGCCTTGATCACGTTCCCGCCGGGAGTCGGAGGCAAGAACGGTACCTCAGCACTTGAGCGTTTGATCGAACGAGCCAGAAAGTTGGGGAGAGCGTCAAGTACCGTCTTAGGTAAGATGATTGTTAGAAGCTCCGTGCTGGAGCGGGCAGCGAGGATCGAACTCGCATAGCCAGCTTGGAAGGCTGGAACTTTACCATTAAGCTATGCCCGCCTGAGGTGAATCTGAGTGAGCAGATTGACACAATGAGCAAACAACTCAAGCGGTTTTCGCTTAACCACTGAGGCAAATCTTGACTTGAATAACAATTCCGCCCTGTCGCGATAGTTCTCGATTTTATGAAAACAACACTTGAGCTCTGGAATGCATCTTTGTAGATTGAATGTGCGTTTCCGGGTTCGTTTCCGTGGGGGAACGTTCCTGAAAGGTGGATCATTAGCTAGATTCATCGTTAGGAGGTTATTGCTCGTCTCGAGTGAGATGAAGGCAACGAGGCTGGGACCGGTTTTCTGGTTCCAGCCTCTCCTGTGTTAAGCTGTGACAAGAAACGATCCTGACGTGCTGGCTCCCAATGAATTTCGTTCAAGCAATCGACCAATTCCTGCTTTTCCTTGCCACCGAGAGAGGGCTATCAACTAACTACCAGCTTTCAACCCGGCGTTCTCT
>JAFAXJ010000001.1 GCA_019241095.1 Verrucomicrobiota bacterium
GAGGATTTGATGCGCAGAGCGGCCCCGGAACAAAGGTTCAATCAACGGCTGAACGATCGTAGCAGTGCCATCCAAAGCCCGGGCGTCGGACCAGGCTTCAAGAAAGTGAGTTTCCGGGATGTGCCACACGCAGTCGCCAGATGTTTCGTTCGCGTGCTGAGAGAGATGAACTGAAAATCTGGTTTGCCTGAGCACCGTTCCGAAATTGAAATTCTGCGGCGCGTCAAATGCAGGATTGCCGCCTAGAATCAAGATGGAATCAGCGGCGCCTGAAGATAAATCGTGAGTGAGTTGTTTCAGCGACTGCACAGGGTCAGCAGGAACTATCAAAGCGCTCCGACGGTATTTCACGATCTGGCGGTCAGCGCCGATCTGACGATTGACGCGATGAGCCCAAGCATGCACTAAGGCCGGTTGCCGCGGACCAACCATCACAACGCATTTGCCCGGGCTTTTCTCAAATCGATCGACAATTCGATCAATCCAGCCCTGGCAGGCAGGCTTCAGCCGTGCGATCGTTTGATTTGTCAACCGGGCGTACAAAGCTGCTACAAGCGAAGGGATCTCTCGACCAGCTAAAGGCAGACGATCATTCGCAAGAGAGCTCACGTTCGAAGGAGTTGGTTCGACAGCAAAGAGGTAATTCGGGTTCGCGAAACCCTCCGTTTCGAATCTGCGCCGATCCGAAAAAGCCCTGGTTAGCTTTAGACGGTCGGGGGCTTCTACGAAAAAGTCATAATCGAAACTAACAATAACATCCGCCTTTTCGAGATCGTATTCAGGTTCGAGGGGTTGTCCAAACGCGATCTGAGTACCCTCAGTAATGGCAAAGCGTGAAATCGGATCCCACTGGATCCACCTGGCCTTTGGTAAAGACTTAAGAAGCGATGCAAGCTGGAATCCAAGTGTTGGAGATGTGATTGGAGGCGTCAGAAGCCGGAATCTCGTTCCTTGATCCCCCTTGTGCCTCTGCAATTCTTGTTGGATGGCTTCTGTCAGAGCAGCCCAAGTCTGGATCTCACCACGGTTAGTTATGCCCTGAGACCTATCAGGGTCATACAAGCTAAGAATTTCGGCTTGTTCGATCGGACCAACGGCGCCAAGGCTCGTCGGATGAGCCGGATTGCCTTCGATCTTGGTTGGCCTACCCTCATTGCTGCGAACTAACACACCCGTTGCGAAACCAGATCGCGTAGCTGCAGTCGCAAAGAAGAGAGGCTCGCCGGAAACCAGTCGCTCAGGCTGATCAACGTAGGGAACAATCTTTTCTTGCGGCAGCCGCGAACAGTTGCTGAAGCCTAAAAGCCCAAACGCCGCACCCATAATCTTCAGGAAATGTCGTCGCTCGACTTCGTTATCGAATATGGAGGCGCCCGCAGGGAATTCCTGATGTAGCCATCTAAGGAATTCCTGATTGGGTTCTATCTCCGCGAGGCTCCGCCATCTTTTTGGCGCAATTCTCAGTTTCGGCGAGCTATTGTCTTCTGGCAATTGCATAAAATCATCGATGGCAAGTGCTGCAATCCGTTAGTTCCCTCTGGGATTTCAGGTGGAGTTCGTTGACTAACGTTTGGCCGAGCTGTTGACGATCATCTGAAGGTTTCCATTCCAGATTGAACACCTCACTGGTTGGCCGAAGATGGTCGCCGGGATGGCGATGACATTCCAGACACCAACCCATTTGAAGGGTCTCCTGCTTCCACGTAATTGGCATGTGGTCGATCGGCCCATGACATTCAGCGCAACCTACCCCTTTAGCGACATGAATGCTGTGATCGAAATAAACGTAATCCGCCACATCATGGACTCTAGTCCAAAGTAATGGCATACCCGAAGCGTACGATTGCCGCACCGGTTCCAATGCGGGTGCCTCTGTCCAAAGCTGCGAATGACAGGTCATACAGATCTCCATCGACGGGATCCCCGCAAAAGCCGATTTTTCGACCGCCGTGTGGCAGTACCGGCAATCAATTCCAAGGCCACCCACATGGTGTTGGTGGCTAAACTGTACCGGTTGATCTATCGGGACACCAACTTTGGTGGCGTAATCGGAGTAATTCAGGCGAAATGCAGCTAACCCGCCACCGGCAAGAACAAAGGGAATGGCGATGAGAATTGCTCGAAACCATGTGTTCGTTCTTTGGGAGAAAATTTGCGCCATGATCGCCTCTCACCGGACATCGGCGCCCTCGGTTCGTTTTTGGGCAGAGAATCGGACTCAGGCGTGGTCCTGGCTACACTTTAGAAGATGTAGCGCAGCGTGACCGTAGGAGAGCGTCGCCCTGAGATTGTAACCTCATAATTCCATACGGGTTAAGAAAAGCTTCATCATCTGTAAACGGTTTTTTTATCCTACTGAAATAGGAGCAGTCACGGGCCGCGAGCTCAAACGCTGATGCATCCAAAACACTCACCTCCCCGGACAGCGGCTGTTCAAATCGAATTGTTTTAGGTTGGCCTGTAAGATTGGCGATCAAAAGCTCGGTCGAGCCGTTCTTTTTTACTGCTATCGCTTGAACCTCCCGCGGTTTGGAGATGCGCAGCTTAACCAGAGGCTTATCCCGGAGATCGACAAGAGCTCTAAATACGTGATAAGCAGGATAGACGCCGCCATTTTCATCAAACCAGGGCTGAGCATAGTTGGTTTTGGCGTGCACGATACCAAACTCGCCAACTCCACTGCCGATTGTGATAGCAAAAGCTCCATTCTCTGCAAATCGCGTCACAAACCCTAGATACCAGGCAGCACCGAAAAGACCACGCTGGCGCGGATCCATGCAGTTCATCGCTTGACGAATATTATGCGGGTTAGACATTGGACTCTCACCATAAGGATTTGCACGCAACCCAATGGCGCTCGGGCCAACATGAAACGGCTTTCCTCCAGCAAACTCCTTTACACTTGTTGCAATGTAGGGTAGCGATTCCAAACCTTCCATTGCCGATCGATCATCCCCCGCGTGGAAAATGGCTACTGTTGTGAAGGTCAGGAAATCGAGTTGCTCTACCGGTGGACGTTTTCGGTTCAGCTCCGTGAAAAAGCTAAACATTCCACCGCCAAGCCGAACGCCCGGAAGCACCCTCCGGACAGCTTGGTAACACGTTTCCAAAGGCGGACAGGGGGGCCATGGACTACCCGGCAAAGTGCATTTGAGATCCGGCGCGGGCGAGACCATTACCGTCGAAATCGGGTATTCGACTTGGAGTACCGCGTGTCCAAACTCTTCTATGTCCCGTTCAAAGCGGTCAACCGTCGGTACAACGAATTCTAGCCAAGTCTCCGCTTTCAGTTCATGGGCAATTGCCGCCATCCTTTTCAGGTCCGCTAATGAATGGCCTGCCCCCGGATCATAATAGCAAACAATATGAGTCGGATTAGCAGTCCGAAGCAGGTCCAAGCTGTCCTCGGTCGCAATCAGGTCCTTTGGATGTAGCCCAAAACCAATCGGCGGCATGGAACCAACTTCTACGTCGTTAGCAAAACTAATGCTGACAGACGTGTCAGCGACCTCCAATGCTCCAACTTTACCGCTCACGGACAAACTAACTTTTTGGCTGAGCTTTTCACCTTCCTTGATCAGGTAAGGCCACGGGAGAGATAGAGGACGGACATAAGTCTTGTAAGAAGCATCAGTCCAATTGCGCTGATCTTCCATCTCGAATACGTCACCATTCATCCGGCAATTGACGGCTAATCCAGGTTGAAAGTCATGAGTTAATGACCGTATCTCGCGCATGGGTTGGACAGGATCGATCAGGAGAGGAAAGTTAGTTTCTTCTATAGAGCCATCGACATGCTCGATTTGGCAAGGTGCGCCTGCCACTCCATCTATGGGATGAAGCACTACAAACCCAGTGCGGTTAGTTAGAAAGTCGGTGTCAGCTATGCCATTCGCAGCAAATTGGAGCGAACCGTCAGCTTTGCCTTCAATGTTAACTGCATAGCTGAATTTTTGATCTTGTCCTCCCGCGACTGCATTATAGCATACCCGGAAGGATTCAGGTCCTTCCTGAATATCGAGATCCTCGATTCGCGGAGCGTAGGTTCCCCAATTCGTGTCACGAACTACGAAAGATATTGCCCTGATCATTTCATGCCCGTAATAGCGCGCATAACGCAAATTACCTGCCTCAAGCTCGACGGTGAGTGGGCCTGCCTTGAGCAAACGAGGAGGTTCAACCGGTTCATCGGTTCCAAACAGCCGGATTAAGTCTGAAGTGGCCATAATGGTGGGTACGGAAAGGTCAGCGCGAAAAGCTCCTTGAGGAAAGCAATCTCTCAATAAGGACAGCGGCGATGATAACAGTCCCGATTGCCGATCCTTGCCAAAAAGGTGATACGTTTAAAAGATTGAGGCCGTTCCTGATCATTACCATGATCAGAACACCGATCAGCGTTCCGACAATCGAACCGCGACCGCCATACAAGCTTGCTCCGCCAATAACGACCGCAGCGATTGCATCGAGTTCAAGCCCAGTTCCAGCCAACGGATCGATCGACATCACTTGCGCAGACGCAAAGGTGATGGCAACTGCGGATGACGCGCCCGAAATCATGTATGGAAGGATACTGTAGGCGAGAACGTTAAGGCCTGCGGTGCGAGCCGCTTCACGGTTCGAGCCAATCGCATAGATCGTGCGCCCTCCTTTGGTGTAGTTGAGATAGAGAAAGGCTAGCAGGTAGAGCAGGAGCAAGGTTATGACGTGAGCTGGGATTCCAAGTATATTCGTATAGACGATATTGCTAAGACTCTCAGGCAAATCCGAAATTGCAGTTGCTCCTGAAAAAATGTAGGCAAGGCTTCGGCCGATTGCCATCATCCCGAGCGTAACGACGAAAGCCGGCAAACCAAATCGCGCAATTAATACTCCTGAGAACAGCCCGACGCCAAGCCCAGCCAGAATGGCTAGAACAATAGCAGTCGGAATGTTAAAATGCTCGAGGCCGCGTCCGAGCAATACTCCAGTAAATCCTGCAATCGAACCGACAGACAGATCGATTCCACCAATCAAAATGACAACTGTCATTCCAATCGCAACAATCCCGACCACCACG
>JAFAXJ010000042.1 GCA_019241095.1 Verrucomicrobiota bacterium
CGCTTTTGCTCGTCAGATAATAGCTCGGCCAAGAAGTCCATAGATCCGCTTTTCCGTCGTTTCCTGATAGCTCTGAAGCAAACTCCGAAACCTATTTTTTCCGCTCACTCTCTTCGATCAGTTTCCAAAAACCGGCATGTTGCTGGAGTTGCTCATCTTCACCCATCGGCAATTTGGATCGAAATAAAAAATCGCGAATCGTGTTTTTGTGAAGAACTCGGTGCACAAGAATCCCTTCAGAACTGCGTTCAAAATAAATCCGGTATTCGTTTGTCCGATAGCGATAAAGCTTTTTGCCTTCTCGCTGAATTATCCCGAATGCCTTCGAATCCAGACAATCCAAGTCATCAGGCAAAAACTGGAACTCGGCTAAAAGCTCCAACTGAACCTCTTTCGGAATGCGCGCCATCTCTGCCGCGCTGATTTCGTTGAACACTATCTGGTACATTCCTGCTCCCATCGTGTAGCCTTCTTTAACATCTACCTGAGAGCTGATCTAGCGGTACTGTCGCACAGGCGGGTGAATTATGGGAATTTGGCCGTACAGGCGCGATATGGTCGTTTGTTCGTTTTTGATTACAGCCTCGTTTGCATTAAAATCGTAAACGAGAAACCACCTATGAGAATTCCCGCTCTGCTACTCTTTGTGCTCGGCAGCTCTGCTTTCGGTCAGTTGAAGTTTGACAATCCAGAACAAACTTTTCGTGCAAAAGCCCAAGATAAAGCTGTTGTTGCAAAATACCGATTCACAAATATCGGAAAAGAAACTGTGAAGATCGAAGACGTAAAGACTTCATGCGGTTGCACAACTGCGGCGCTTAGCAAAACTGAGTATCGCCCTGGAGAGTCCGGTGAAATCGAGGCAAAATTCAACGTCGGGGGCCGCACCGGTTTACAGGAAAAAGCGATTGTTGTCAGGACTTCCGATAGCGCTCAACAACCTTCTTTCCTGCGGCTGGTTGTAAACATTGAAGATCCGGTAACCATTCAGCCTGAGTTTGTGCTTTGGAAGATCGGCGATCAACCTGCTGCAAAAACTATTCGGGTGATTATAGCCCCGGATACTCCAGCAAAAATCATTTCGGTTTTGTCAGATAACCCCGCAATTAAGGTGGAGATGAACGAGGTAAAGCCGGGCAAGGAGTACAATCTGCAGGTCACCCCAGGAGATCTAAAAAGCCCAACCGGCGCAACCCTGCTGATTCGTACCGACTATCCACCTGACAATCCCCAAACCCGTTATGCATATGCGCGAGTGAAGTGATGAGATCTGTGCGCCAGGCGCTCCTCATTCTGGTAATGGCTTTCGCTCTGGCTGCGGTATCGATCGCCATCAATCCCAATCGCCCTGTCTGGTCAGAAGATATTCTCCGGAAAGGGGAGGTTCGACTGGAGACCGCTCTATCGTGGGGGTCCGACGCATTGTGGATTGACGCACGGCCTGAGATCGACTTTCAAATCGATCACGTCCCTGGCGCTATCTCTCTCAACCTGGAGAACTGGACTGCGCTGTTTCCGCGCTTTTTGGACAAATGGCAGCCCGGCCAGAAAGTGGTCGTCTATTGCAGCTCAAAATCTTGCGAGCTAAGTCATGAGGTGGCTTCGCGTTTGGACCAGAATGGAGTTACTGAGGTTTGGGTCTTGAAAGGAGGTTGGGAATCTTGGAAAGCAGAAAGATAGCCGCTTCGACACGCTCTTTTCTGATCTGGCCGATCATCCTTTACCTGATCCGGATCGTGATTGGGGCCTTGTTTGTGTTTGCTGGTGCGACCAAAGCTTACGATCCTGCGGCTTTTGCTTCCGAAATTCAACGTTACCAGCTGCTTCCTTGGCTGTTTGGGGCATTATTAGCCGCATATTTGCCTTGGCTAGAGATAACCTCGGGTTTGTTCCTGATTCTGGGCCGGTTCGAACGCGGTGCGTTACTCCTCGTCAGCGTGCTGTTGCTGACCTTTACGATCGCTCTCGGATCGGCTATCGCGCGAGGTTTAGGCATTGATTGTGGATGTTTCGGAAAGACCTTTCAGAGTACTGGAACAGTCGTGCCCCTCGTACGCAATCTCCTATTGCTCGTCGGCGTTGGTGTTCTGTGGGCTGGTCCAAAAGCGAGAAAGCTGTCGGCGAGGAGCAAGCGCGAAACTGAGTGAAGCGGAAACGCAAACGTTGTCCGCTGTTCTTTTTGTTTGGTGTTTTTGATTCCGGTGGTTGGTTTCGATATGCCCAGCACGCCGAACCGCTTGATCGGAGAAAAGTCGCCCTACTTGCTACAGCACGCTTACAATCCCGTCGATTGGTTTCCGTGGGGCGAAGAAGCATTCCAAAAAGCCAGAAATGAACAGAAACCTATATTCCTATCAATAGGCTATTCGACATGCCACTGGTGTCACGTCATGGAACGAGAATCGTTTGAGAACCCTGACACTGCTGAAATTCTGAATCGCTACTTTGTAAGTATAAAAGTCGATCGGGAAGAGCGACCTGACGTGGATCGAGTTTACATGATGTTCGTGCAGAGCACCACTGGATCTGGGGGATGGCCTATGAGCATTTTCCTTACATCAGATCTTCAGCCCTTCTTCGGGGGTACCTATTATCCACCGGACGATCGTTATGGACGTCCGGGTTTTTCAACTCTATTGCGCAGGCTTGCTGAGATTTGGCATAGCGCTCCAGACAGGGTGATTCAACAAGGTGAAAATACAACCCAGGCTATCCAGAAGCGCTTGGAAGAACTCCAGAATATCCCACCTGGGCCGCTGAACCCTGTGTGGCTCGAGAATGCTTATCGTCAGTTTGCGTCAAATTTTGATTCCGAACAAGGCGGCTTCAGTGTTGCGCCAAAATTTCCGAGGCCTTCGGTTTTCAATTTTCTGCTTCGTTATTGGCAACTTTCGAAAAACCAAACCTCGTTGGAGATGGTCGAGTTTACGCTTCGGAAAATGGCTGAAGGCGGCATTCATGACCATTTGGGCGGCGGCTTCCATCGTTATTCGGTCGATCAGCGTTGGCATGTACCGCATTTCGAAAAGATGTTGTATGATCAAGCTCAACTGGTCGTCAGTTACTGTGGGGCTTACCAAGCCACGGGTGATGGCGAGTTTGCTTCAGTCGCTCACGACATTCTGGAATATGTGCTCAGAGACCTCACTGCTCCAGACGGTGGATTCTATTCCGCTGAGGATGCGGATAGTTTGCCCAGCGCCCACGGAACGGAAAAAACAGAAGGTGCTTTCTATGTTTGGACTCAGTCAGATTTGGATGCGGCGCTTGCTTCCGACGAAAGCCTTGCGTTCAGACGCATGTTCGGAGTGGAAAGCGGTGGGAACGTTGATACTGCGAGCGATCCTCACGGTGAGTTGCGCGGAAAGAACGTTCTTTTCAAAGCGCAACCAGTCCGCACCATCGCGAAGCTAATAGGCAAGACGGAGCCGGAGACCGTAAGGCTCGTGGAATCTGCCCGGAAAAAGCTCAGATCGGTGCGGGACCGCCGGCCACGCCCTCATCTGGACGATAAAATTGTCACGGCATGGAACGGTCTCATGATCTCGGGACTTTCGAGAGCTGCGCAAATTTTCCATGAAGTCCATTATCTGCAAGCAGCACAGCGCGCGGCGAGATTCCTGCAACAAAATTTGTATGACCGGCGTTTGCTGCGCAGTTTTCGAATGACCGCCGGCGCAGTGAACGGTTTCGCCGAAGATTATGCGTTTCTCATTCAAGGATTGCTGGATCTTTACGAAACCGATTTCGATATTGGTTGGCTGCAATGGGCGAGCGAGCTCCAGGTTCAGATGAACGCTCTATTTTCTGATTCGCGCGGCGGGTTTTTCAATACAGAGGAGGAAGTTGCAGACATCTTGTTTCGCATGAAAGACGACCATGACGGCGCAGAGCCGGCCGCGAATTCGGTGGCAGCACTCAATCTCGCACGACTGGCCGCAATTTTTGATCGAGAAGAATTTCGAACGGCAGCCGTTCGAACGATTGCATCCTACAGCTCATCGCTTGATCACATGGCAGCTGCTCTGCCGCAACTTTTAATCTCACAGAATGCAGCAACTTCTCTTTTCACTCAGGTAGTGTTGGCGGGAGACAAAGAAGCTGTTCGACGCTCGCCGCTTTTGAAAGCTCTGCGCAAACCCTACTTTCCTCAGAAGATCGTATTATCAGCTGACGGCGCTGAAGGACAAGCCTGGCTGGCCAAGCACATACCTTCGATCGGAGCAATGAAACCGATAAACGGCCGGCCCACGGCATACATTTGCCAGAATTTCACTTGCGACCTGCCACTCACTGATCCTTCATTGCTGACCCAAAAGCTTGAGGACCTGATAGCACGGAGTGAGGTCGCATCTCCAAGGCGACCCGATTGCTCTTAGGCTCGTCGACTCGTGGCTCCCGGCTTACTACACTGATATCACCGCATTTTTGTGCGCGCTTCGAGGACCTCCGGCTCAGTTTCGATGCGGTCTAGCGGATCAGCATCTCCGCTTAGCATGCGAGCTAAACTTAAAACCAAAAGCTCAGCCCGCATATCGGTATAATTGTTAAATGATAGTTTTAGATAGCTCAAAACACGTTTGCGCAATTCCGGGTCCCGATCCAAATCGGGTCTCAAGAGCGCTAAAAGATCCAGATGGAGCCTGACATTTTCCCTCACGACTGGCCCACGTCCATCAGCCTTGATCGTGTTAGTTGCGTGTACACGGTAGTCCAACAAATCCTGATGAATGACTCCTAATCCTTTTCTGAAACCGACCAGCAACGCCGCGAAATAATCGTGTGCGTAGCGATAGGAATAAAACTGATCTATGGCTCCAGACCTGAAGAAAAAGTTGCTGGTTGTCTTTGTAAAATTTCCATAGGCGAGGGAGAGGACTAGATCATCATTCTTCCCCAGGCTTGACCAAATCTTATTCAAATGACGTTGTCGCCCATCCAAATTGCCTACAGGCGATCCACTTTCATTGATCAAACGAATCCGGGAGCAGACAAGCTGAACGGATTTGTGTTGTTGTAAAAAGAAAGTGCATTTAGCGAAACGTTCTCGGTGATAACGATCATCTGAGTTCAGAACACTGACGTAGTTGCTCTCCTGGCAGAGCTGCAGACCTCTTGTTAGTGCAGCATGCGCCCCCCGATTTGCCTGCTCATAAAGCTCGATCCTAGGATCCTTGATGGACCGGATTATCTCCGCCGAATTATCAACCGAACCGTCATCAATAATGATTAATCTGCTTGGAGGAAGAGTCTGGTTAAGAACCGACTCGATTGCCTCCTGAATATAAGCGGCATGATTATATGAAGGAATGATACAGGCGATTTTGTGGTCCATTCAGTCAGCTTTCCGAGCACTGTTAATGCGGAACTATAAGTTTAGCTAGCTTCTGGTTAAGGCGAGTTCTGCCTTTCGGAACGTAATTCCCGAGGATACAAGCTAAGCCAGCGCTTCGTTAAGCATGAAAGACCTTTCGATGCCTGCCAGGAGTCTAGCGCGGCAGAGCCTTGCTTTCCAGGGCGGCGATTGAATGAGTCCTCAGCAACGGCCACTAACCAGGGGCCCGGTTCCGTTCTCCACATACCGCCGATAACATGCTTTCAAATCCACCCACTTTACCTTAGTCTTCCTAAATCAAATCATGAGTACCTCTCATCGGTGCTGGGCAGAGATCAACTTAGAGGCGATTAAAAAAAATTTCAGGTTTTTGCAAAGTAAGGTTGCATCGGGCGCAAAGTTCATATCGGTCATCAAGGCTGATGCCTATGGCCACGGCTTGGCCCAAGTCGCGCGAGGATTAAATGAAATAACTGATCTGTTCGGAGTCGCGAACTTTCAGGAAGCTTGCGATGCGCGTGCTGCAGGTGTCAATGCCCCAATTTTGATTCTGAGCCCGGCTTTGCCGCAAGAGCGCTCGCAGATTGTTGAGCAGGGTTTTGTTCCCAGTGTCTCCTCGGCGGAAGAGGCGATAGAATATTCAAAATTAACCCAGGCGGTAGTGCCTCTGCACCTTGTATTTGATACCGGCATGGGACGGATGGGATTATGGATGCTTGAAGCTCACGAGGCAGTGAAGATGATTAGGCAAGTTCCTAACATTCGGATTGAAGCGGTTTCGACTCATCTACCCGTTGCTGACGAAGACCCGGATTTTACAAAGAAGCAACTCGAGTATTTCAATACACAGCTCAGGCACCTCTCATTGAGCAAGATTCCGAGAGCAGCTTTGCTGAGCGCCGGGGTGCTTGGGTTCGGCTCGTTTGCGAAACCTGGTGATTATATTCGCCTAGGCCTCAGCTTGTATGGAGTTTCGCCGCTACCGAACTTCCAACAATTTCTGAAGCCGGCTTTGTCGTTTAAAACACGAATCAGTTTGGTTAGACAGCTTGGTCCAGGTCGTAGCATCAGTTATGGACGCACGTTTATCACAGACAAGGCCACCAAGGTCGCTACATTATGTGCAGGTTACGCAGACGGATTCGTGAGAAGCCTTTCGAATCGGAATGCAGATGTTCTGATTCAAGGTCAGCGATGCGGACTGCTTGGTCGTGTGACGATGGACCAAATCATGGTGGACGTCTCGAAACTTTTAGACGTTACGCCAGGAGAAGAGGTGATAATGATTGGCAGCCAAGATAGCGAACAGATTTCGATAACGGAAATTGCCGCGAAGGCTGAAACGATCCCTTGGGAAATCTTGACCGGTATTAGCCGGCGAGTAGCCCGTGTTTATGTATCCTGAGACTGGCTGAGTGCGTGTTGGATTGCGTACGGATCGACGGTTTCGATTCACGACCTGACCAGAGTATGTTTTAGACTGTCCGCATTTATTTGTTGGAGGCTTGAGGGAAAGCCGTCCTTGCACTTTCAGCTTTCAATCGGTAGCATCTCGAGTCTATTCGCAGGAAAAGACTTTTAAGTTTCTTTTCCTGTTTGCCGAACCTAACCCCCCACAGTCTTCTTAAATGAAAACCCCCAACTTCATTGTTTGGTACGTTGTCTTTTCTATTGCGGTGCTTGTGACCGGAATCGCTGCTATCGCGGCAGAATCTTACGAACCTGAATGTTTTAAACCGTTTAATTCCTCAACTAAATTTCTGCATTTTCCCGCCAAAAAACCACCTTACCGCATTGCTTTTGCAAATGGTTTTGTCGGCAATACATGGCGAATCGAAATGATTAAATGTCTTCAGGCCTATGCTGAAGACCCAGAAATCAAGCCGCTGATCAAGGAACTCCGTATTGTGAGCACCGGGACGGATGTCGCTGCCCAAATCGGAGCTGTCGATAACTTCATCAATGCGGGATACGATGCGATTCTGATCAATGCGGTAAGTCCAACTGCATTCAAACCGATCGTAGAACGAGCAAAACGGGCTGGAGTGCTGCTTATTTCATTCGATAACACGATTGATAGCGATCAAGTAATTGCGGTGAATGAAGACCAGTTTGAGATCGGTCGGCTCATGGCAAACTGGTTGCTCAAAGAGATGGGTCAGAAAGGGAACATTATCGAAGTCCGAGGAGTGCCCGGGAATCCGGTGGACTTGGATCGCCACAAAGGTTTGCGTGAAGTTCTTGACAGATATCCTGATATTAAATCCGTAGAAGTCGTCGGCAACTGGGATGATGGAACAGCTCAAAAAGCGGTTGCGGACGCGATCGCGGTTCATGGGAAATTTGACGGGATGACCTGTCAAGGCGGCACTACCGGAGCTGTCCGTGCTCTGATCGACGCGAAGCAACCATTTATACCCGTTGCGGGCGAAGCTGAGAATGGATTTCGCAAATTGATTGCTGAACATTCGGCTGAAGGTCTGAAAGGCTGGTCTTATGGACAGTCGCCAGCGCTAGCTGCAATCACGTTGAAAGCGGCAATTGCGGCTTTGCAAGGCAACACGCTGCCACAATATATCTCGATCCCGATCCCGACCTGTGATTACACTAACCTCAAAGCCGGTGTGAATTATTTTCCGAATTTATCGGATGACTTCTTTGTCGCTACCGGGTTCGAACCGTGCAACGTCCGATTAGACGTTGGCAAGCTGATGACCGGAAAAGCTACTCAATAATCTGGAACGTGGCTGGGACTTCAGCACCGAAAGAATCAGAGCCTGGCGTCGCTATAACGGCGCCGGCGCCTTTCCTCCGGCTTGAGGGCATCTCGAAAAGCTACGGGGGAGTCGCGGCTTTATCTGACGTCAACTTTGGTTGTGATCTAGGACGCATCCACGCCGTAGTCGGTGAAAACGGCGCTGGTAAAAGCTCTTTGATGAAAATTATCTCCGGGGTGGTGCGTCCGGATACCGGTAAGATAATTGTCCGCGACAAACAGGTTAGCTTTAGCTCACCCTCGGAAAGCAGCCGGCATGGGATCGCTTGTATATTTCAGGAGTTGTCACTTCTTCCTGACCTGTCTGTCGCGGATAACATCTGGATAACCAATCCGCCGAAACGTTTCGGCTTAATTGATCGGGCTCAGCAAAGTGTTGCTGCGAAACAGATCCTTCATGATATCGGGTGTACTGATATTCACCCGAGCGAGCGAGTTAAAGACCTGCCTTTATCACGCCAGCAGATGGTTGAGATAGCTAAAGCCTTGGTCCGCAAACCGCGATTGATGATCATGGATGAGGCAACCTCCGCCCTGACATCCCGCGATGTCGAGCAACTTTACCGAGTGATTCGTCAATTGCGCGACAAAGGACTTGCGATTCTTTTTATCTCGCATCGGATGCATGAGATCACGGCTTTGGCGGACGTGTGTTCAGTGTTTCGCAACGGCCGGCATATCGAGACCTTTGCTATGTCTAGCCGCACGGTCTCACAAATTGTGCCGCTTATGATCGGTCGTGATGTTGCGCAAGCCTATCCTCAAAAACCTTCCCATAACTTATTTCAGGCCTCGCTTCCTCGCTTGGAGATCAAAAACTTGCACTGGGAACAGGTGATTAACGATATATCCGCAAAAATCGGGCCAGGCGAGATACTAGGTCTAGGTGGTCTGGATGGCCAAGGCCAGAAGGAATTGTTATTGGCGCTCTTTGGCGTTATGCGAGCGGTCAAAGGAGAAGTTCGGATTGATGGTAGCTCCCGAAACATCGGACATCCTCGATTCGCAAAATCCCCAAAAATTCGGATGGCGCTAATTCCAGAAGATCGCAAGACTGAAGGCCTGCTACTGCCAATGTCGATTCGGGACAACTTGGTGCTGGCCGCAGCACCGGAGTTGAGCAATCAGGGGATCATCAATGCGGCTAGAGAAAGTGTTGCCGTCGAGGAAACAGTTCGGAAACTGCAGATTAAAGTCGGCCGGCTCGATGCGCCTGTCCGGACCCTGTCGGGAGGCAATCAACAGAAGGTGGTGGTAGGCAAGTGGTTGATGGAGGAGCCTCGGATCCTGCTCTTAAATGATCCGACAAGAGGAATCGATGTCGGCACAAAACAAGAGCTTTATCGGCTCATTCGCGAGCTGGCTACATCAGGAATCAGTATTCTTCTCTATTCAACAGATTACGAAGAATTGATCGGTATGTGCGATAGGGTAGTGGTCTGTTATGAAGGCCGCCTTGTGCAGGAATTGGGCGGCAAGGACTTAACTGCCGAAAATCTGATCGCTGCTTCACTGAATCTCACACAGGCCGGAACTCAGAGCGCAGAAACAAAAACATCGTTCAAAGCGACGCATGCTAGTTCAAGTACTCGGGCTGCATGGCGCCGGTTTTGGAGGAAGAATGCCGGCCCGTGCATCGCGTTTTTTGTGGCCGCCTTGATGTTTGGGCTGTTCGCTGCAATGCAACCAAATGGACTCAATATAAATGTCCTGACATCCGTATCGAACAAGGCGGTTGTACTGGCGCTAGTCGCCATGGGACAAACCTTGGTTATTGTAACAGGTGGTTTTGATCTTTCTGCAGGCATGGTAATGACTATGGCTTCGTGTTTGGCTTCGGTGGTAATCACCGGATCGGCTATGGAAGTCGGGCTTGGTGTTTGTCTGGTCATCTTGAGCGGGGTGTTAGCCGGAATCTTGAATGCACTAGTCATAGTGAAAGGGAGGTTGCAACCGATTATCGCCACCTTAGCTACAGGCGCGATTTATTACGGGATTGCTTTGATCTTGCGACCCAGCCCGGGAGGGGATGTTAACGAAGAGCTAAGTAACGCGTTAACCTATAACGTGGGTGGTTTTATACCGACGACATTTTTGATAATTGTCTGTGTATTGATTTTCGTGTGGTGGCCATTCCGAAATGTCGTCACCGGCAGAACTTGTTTCGCCGTAGGATCCTCAGAAAACGCGGCTTACATGTCGGGTTTACCGATCGGCCGAGCGCGTTTTGCGGCATATATTCTGGCTGGCTTACTTTACGCCTGCGGAGGACTATTCTTAGCGCTTATTTCGCTTTCAGGGGAGGCGAGCGCGTCGCAAGGAGGGGTTTATACGCTCAACTCCATAGCGGCTGTTGCAATCGGCGGTACATCGCTATTCGGAGGAGCAGGAGGAATGCTCGGAGCAATCTTCGGTGCGGCGGTGTTGCGCACAATCAGCGACTTGCTTTTCGTTTTCAATGCGCCGGCACTTTGGCAGCCGCTGTTTCAAGGTTTTATTTTATTAGGTGCTGTCTGTCTGGGCAGTATTCGTGCGCTTCGTCGCAAAAACCAGATGGATGTCTTTTTATGACCGGAATGTTTTCGAAGGCGAACCGGCCTATCTGGATTGAAGCGGCTTTTGTGCTGGTCATTCTTCTAGTTGGCGCGACGATCAATCCAAATATTCTCTCAATAAATTATTTATTACAGCAGCTCCAAGTAGCTTCGTTCTTGGGAATCGTCGCTGCCGGATCGATGTTAGTCATTCTGCTAGGACACATAGATTTATCGATTCCTTGGACTATCACAACTGGCGGGATGCTTGCGACCGCTGCCGCAGACCTGCCCGCTACCGCTGGATTATTAACGTTGCCAGTTGGTCTTGGTGTGGGATTGCTTGTGGGCCTGGTGAATGGTCTTGGAGTGTGTTGGCTACGTGTTCCATCAATGATCTTCACACTTGGCATGAATGCTGTGCTGCAGGGACTGATCGTCCTTTATACGGGCGGTTTCGCGCCCCAGAATCATGCTTCTCGAGCTATGACGATTGTCGCAGTTGATCACACGCTCGGAATACCCAATGCTGTGTTCATTTGGGCAATCGTGTCATTGATTATTATCTTCTTGCTACGAGGTACCCAGTTCGGCCGGTACATCTATGCGGTGGGTAACCGGGAACGAGCCGCCTATCTTTCGGGCGTGCCCACCCGGCTAGTGATCGTCAGCTGCTTTGCTATCAGCGGTATGACTGCGGCGCTGGCCGGCATCATGTTAACAGGCTATTCGACAAAGGCATATCAGGGTATGGGAGACGCTTATCTTTTACCAGCAATTGCTGCGATTGTTCTGGGTGGAACCAATGTGCTCGGAGGCAGTGGCCGCTATATTGGAACAATTGTTGGCGTGATTTTGATCGTGATATTGCAAAGCATCTTGTCGGTTTTGCAAATTCCGGAGGCTGGACGGCAGATAGCCTACGGCGCTGTTCTGCTAGGTATGCTGCTAGTCTATGGCCGGGGCGCGCGGATATTCGAATGATAATTAACTGATATTAGTCACATGATCCGAACATCTGGAATTCGCAACGAGATCGAAATTCACGATCCGAAGTTTTTCTATCTGACCAGCGGTAACACCTGGGTTGAAACTCTGCATACTGGGATGTATTGGGCGGAAGGGCCGGTATACTTTGCTGACGGCGATTACCTTCTTTGGAGCGATATACCGAATAACCGGATGCTCCGGTGGGCTGGGGGACATGTCAGTGTTTATCGTCATCCTTCAAACAATAGCAATGGTAATACGCGAGATCGGCAAGGTAGGTTAATTACCTGTGAGCATGGAGGCCGCCGTTTAACTCGAACCGAATACGACGGCTCAATCTCAGTGTTGGTTGATCAATTTGAAGGCAAGCGGCTGAA
>JAFAXJ010000481.1 GCA_019241095.1 Verrucomicrobiota bacterium
TAAATCCAACAGCGACGCAGGCAGAGAGCGCAAGTGATGGGATCGGCAGAAAGGATCCTAACAGGAAAAGGACAACGGATAAACCGCAGCACCAGCCCATCAGCACAAAAGCGTTCATTCGAGCGCCGAAGCTACCGGCCACCATTCGCCCAGCAGCCATCGCAATCGAAAAAAAAAGGAGCGCTGTGCCGCCAAACCACTGCGGATAGTTCAAGGCCTTCTCCGCATACGCAGGCAGCCATTGAGCCATCCCCAGCTCGTTTGCTCCACCCAGAAAAGTCGCTACCAGCACCGCCAAAAACCAGGGCTCGCCGAACAAAACCTTCAGATTGGTGCGCGCTGGATCCTGATCTTGCTTCACAAGACTCGGAAACCGTAACTGAAACAAAAGAACAGCCAAAACAATCGGGAAGGGCAGAAGAACCAAGCAAGCGTTTCTCCAACCAAGTCCGATACGCAATGATATCGTGCTCGCCAGGATTGTGACCGCAGCACCGACGCAGTAGAATGAGTGAAGCCAATTCAGGGCACTGGATCGACTGTCCGGATTTAAGACCGACACAATCGGGCTCAAAACCATGTCAAGAAGGCCTGCTCCGAGCCCGAGAAAGAAAACGGCCAAGCCTAGCGTCGAATAATCCGGTGCAATTGATAAACAGGTCAGACTTGCGGCTAAAATCAGATTGCCTCCGACTGCGAACATCTTCGCACCCCACCGATCCGCACAAGGTCCGGTGATCAATATTCCCAAAACCAAACCGCCAATCCCTATTGCTCCCAAGCGTCCCAACTGTTCCTGAGTCAGGGGCGGTGAGCTTGAAAACGCGGTTCTCAGGCTGGTCAAAAACACCGGGATCAGATTGACGCCGATTGCCAGCGTGATCATGGCTCCGTAGCAGAGCAAAGTCAGCAACTTCGGACGCAGCATTCCTTATCTAATTAGCATAAAATCTCCGAGGAAAGCAGTCCAAGGTTTCATTTCTCAATCGAGCCTAGGCACATCGGCTCTCAATCTTGCTTACCAAGGTAAAATCCCAATCTCTTTCAGTCAGACCCGAAGAATATTCCGTGTTCGAACTCCAACTTCATTCCTGTTTCCACCACTAGCCGCCCGCAAGGGCGCCAATGATTAGCAGCGGTTCCACACCGGAAACGACAGCGTTGGGCAATGCCGTCTCCGGCGGATCATGCGACAGATCCTCTTTGCAGGCGAAAAATCGGACAAAAGGCCTGCGTCGGAGCGTTGCCTGATCGCGGATCGTTCCGCGCAAAACCGGGTAGCGCTTCTCGAGCGCTTCGAAAACGGCACTCAGCGTAGCCGGACCCTCTATCTCGAGCAATGCTTCGCCGTCGACGCGAGCAAGCATGCGGAGATGATAAGGAAGCACTACTCTTATCATTGGTACGTCTGCACTTCGACCGATAGCACGGCAGGGAGATCACGAACGATAGCGTTCCAGGTGTCTCCGCTGTCAGCGGATGCGTAAACCTGCCCGCCGGTCGTGCCAAAATACACTCCGCACGGATCAAGTGAATCGATAGCCATGGCATCACGTAGCACGTTGACGTAGCAGTTCCGCTGCGGCAACCCGTTCGTGAGCGCCTCCCATTCGTTCCCACCCGTCCGGCTCCGGTAAACACGCAGCTTTCCTTCCGGCGGGTAATGCTCGGAGTCGCTCTTGATAGGAACGACGTAGATCGTTTCCGGTTCGTTGGCGTGAACATCAATCGGGAATCCAAAGTCAGAGGGCAAATTTCCGCTTATCTCGCGCCAGGATTCCCCGGCATCGTCGCTGCGCATGACATCCCAGTGCTTCTGCATGAACAAGACTTCAGGCCGGGATGGATGGATTGCAATGCGATGGACACAATGCCCGACTTCGGCATCTGGGTCAGGAATTTCGTATGGTGATTTTAATCCGCGATTAATCGCTCGCCAGGTCTGACCGGCGTCGTCCGTTCGGAAAACACCGGCTGCCGAAATCGCAACAAAGATTCGCTCAGGCCGGCTCGGATCAAGAAGAATCGTGTGCAGGCACATGCCGCCTGCACCCGGTTGCCAAAGATGCCCTTTAGCACCCCGTACTCCGGGAAGTTCCTGCCAGGTGCGGCCACCGTCTATCGTTTTAAACAAAGCTGCGTCCTCCGCTCCCGCGTAAACCGTATCAGGGTTGTCCGGCGAGGGCTCAAGATGCCAGATTCGTTTGAACGCCCATGGGTGCTGGGTGCCATCATACCATTGGTGAGTAGAGGGAACGCCGTCGTATTTGAACTCATTACCAACCGGTTCCCAAGTTTCGCCTCCGTCGTCGGAGCGCTGGATCATCTGACCAAACCAACTGCTCGTCTGTGACG
>JAFAXJ010000565.1 GCA_019241095.1 Verrucomicrobiota bacterium
TTCGACCAAATGGAGAGTTCTCAAAGTATCGATTCCGACAAATATGATTACGAGGACGAGCGTCAAGCGTTCGAAAACTGCTACGACAGGATATGGAAGTCCGAGGGTCGGGATGACTAGGAAAGCGAATAGAAGTGGCAAAAGAGCCTCCAAAGCTTGAGCGCCAGTCAGAATCAGAATTGCGTGAGAATGCTCCAGATCTTGCAGAGAAGCCTCTCTCAGTCGCCGGCTGCGAAGCCTTACTAAGGTTACAATCAGGTTAATGAAGACACCTATCGTCAGCGCAAACGGTAACTTCCATTCCCACCCAGGTTTGCTGAACCAAGTCGAAACTGCCGAGCGAAGTCCAAAATCAAAAATCAAAATTTGATAGAGTCCGACGACGGCTGTCAGAAACATCAGGCGGGGAATGATCAATTGAATGATCAAGAACAGAACGTTCCATCCGCGAGGCGGCGCTTCATATTCGCCTTTGGCAGCCAACTGAGTCGGACAATGAATACTGTAGCAAGCAAACCTGCTCAATATGTAACCGTGCAAGAGCCGCAATCCAAACAGCACCGAGAAGAGAATCAGGAAATGAGCTGCCGCAACCATTGGAAATTAAAACATCAAATAGAGACTTTGGCGAATTAAGGCAGTTTAAAGCCGAAGCAAATTTTGGAGTGAGTGAGAAGGTTCTGCTCTTTATTTACGGCTGGGTCTGTGCGCAGGATCCCCGAGCACGGGGCTACGCGCGCTCGCGATGGGCAATGCATCGGTAAATTTTCAGCTAGCGATTTGGAAATCGAGCAACTTCAACGCCTAAACTTAGTCATAGGTAAAGGGCTGACCCTAACTCTGCTCACGAGCGATTTCTTGAAGCCATTCCTGTAAGAGCTTCAGGTGCTGGGGTAGTGCGATCTCGGGCTCTTGGATCTCGGGGTGCCAGTATTTTTCCCACTCGACCGAGATATACCCGTTGTAATCACCGGCGGCCAGTAATCCGATTATCTCTCGAACGGGCACCTCTCCGTCGCCCAGCAGCACGTACTGCCAGCCGCTTTTGTGTTCCGCCGAGCGTCGGGCATCCTTGACTTGCACGTGCAGAACCCGAGAACCGAGGTTTTTCCTGACCTCGACCGGACTCTCTCCCACCCGGTAAGGATGATGAGTGTCCCACAAGGCCCCGACCCACCTGGAATCAACCAATCCGAGCAGTTCCGCAACCGACGCAGAGGCCGAAAAAGCATCGTGGGTCTCGATAGCCATAGCCACACCGAGCTGTTCGGCCGTTGGGATCACTCTCTCGAGCACCGCTGCCGCCAACTCGATCTCCACCCGGTTGGCCCTTCGGCTTTCGAATAATTGACCGCCGTAGATCCGAATTAGTGGCGATTCCCACTCGTTGGCCAACTCGAGAAACCGGCGAAGTTCCGGTTCCGGGTTCTCGGTCGCAAGTTGGATCATGCTGTCGACAATCGCTATGTCCAGACCCGACCCGGCGACTGTCTGCTTTACCCGAGCGCGTTCAGCAGCCGAAAGAGAAGACTCGATCACCTGACCGTCAATGAGCCGTAGCTCGATTCCAGTATAGCCCCAGGAGCGAGCAAGCGAAGTAGCATTTGCAAGCGTTGCTTCCGGGAACGCCAAGGTGCTGAAAGCGATGCGCAACGGGTTCACAAACGCCGGCTTTCCCTCGGGTTGTCGGTCGCGGGACCGGGAAAGGCGCAGACCTCAATCCGTGGCTGTCCTACTCTGGCGTGGCGGGGGTTGCCTGAGATATCAGCCGGCGGCTTGACTCTGCGCTGACGTAATTTAGCGAGCAAACTCATTTTAGTGAGAAAATTATCGCGAACGTTTGCTTGCATCAATTCTATTTGCTGGGAGCAGTTAAATCCAGGAGCCAGGAGCCTCTGAGGAGCGGATTCTATTTTCACTGAACAGGAGAGACCGCGACGTTGCAAAAGACTTTGAATTGTAGGTAGATCGCAAAGGCAAATCTCCTATGTTAATCCAGGATTTGAAATTCTTAGACATTGCATGAGTAAGACGATGCCGGCGGTGGTTAATTATGCACCGGAACCTAATAGTGTAGAACTGCGCGAAGTTCCCGTTCCGAACATCGGGGATCAGGAGGTATTGTTAGCCGTCCGAGCGGTCGGCGTGTGCGGCACCGATATCCACCTGGCCTACGGACAGCATGTCGGGAAAATGAAGTATCCCGTTGTTTTAGGTCACGAATTCGGAGGGGTAATCGCTCAAGCAGGCAAAAACGTTCGCGATTTCAAGGAAGGCGATCGAGTAGTCAGCGAAACCGCTGCCGTCATTGACGAAAACTCACCTTTTGTACGCCGCGGCCTGTACAACCTGGATCCCGGCCGCCGCGGTTTTGGGTTTGGAGTTGACGGAGCAATGACTCACTATACCAAGGTGCCGGAACGTATCCTGCACCATATTCCCGCCACGCTGCCCTTTGAAGTCGCGGCCCTGACAGAGCCCTGCTGTGTTGCGTACAACGCCACCTGCGGCAACGTGCGTATTCTCCCCGGGGACGCGGTAGCGGTCATTGGGCCTGGACCAATAGGTCTGCTCTGCACCGCAATGGCGAAGCTTGCCGGTGCCGGTGAAATAGTTGTTATAGGAACTGCGGCAGATACGCGTCGGTTGCAGGTTGCTGAGCAGATTGGCGCTTCTGCGACCCTCGGAGCGAAGGGCGAAGACATTATCGCCTGGACCCGATCGGTGCGCGATGGTTACGGCTTTGATGTGGTGATCGATGCGGCTGGAGTTTCCGAGACGCTGAAGCTCGCGATCGACATCGTCCGACCTGCCGGCCAGATCGGCAAAGTTGGGTGGGGGCCGCAACCGTTCAACTTTTCGCTAGATCCGTTGGTTCTCAAGGCAGTGACGTTGCAGGGCAGCTTTTCGCATAACTGGCCTATTTGGGAACGGGTCATTCGTTTGCTTTCCTCGGGCCAATTAAATGTCGGTCCGGAGTTCACTCGCGTTTCGCCGCTGACTCAGTGGCATGACTCGTTTGAAGCTATGCATTCCGGTGAAATTGTGAAAGCGGTTTTGTTGCCGACGCAATGATTGTGAACCGAAGTGATTGGCCCGACAGATCCCGGTATTCAGTCACGAAAGCGCCTGGGGTTAGAAAAGGAAACGAAAATGGAAGTTCGAGTTGATGACAAGGTACTGCTCGTTACGGGTGCCACGCAGGGCATAGGGCGAGCAGTTGCGCTTGAAGCCGTGCGATCGGGCGCTGCGGCAATCATTCTCACCGGTCGTAACAAACAGCGCGGCGCCGAAGTCGTCGCCGAAATATTGGAATTGGGAGCGAAGGCTGCCTTCGTCGGGGCTAATCTCGAAGAGCAGGACGCGCCAGCAAGGGTTATTTCAGCAGCGATCGATAACTTTGGCAGGCTCGATGGGCTGGTTAATTCGGCGGCGCTCAGCGACCGTGCTTCGATTGCCGACGCAGATACTGCTTTGTTTGACCATTTGTTCGCCTTAAACACGCGTGCACCGATGTTTCTGATGCAGGGTTTGATACGCCATCTTCAGGAACGCAAAGCTCCCGGCTCGATCGTCAATATCTTGTCGATCCACGCCCATGGTGCGTCGATCGATCTGGCCATTTATGGCGCTACGAAGGCAGCGGTGTCTCTTCTGACGAAGAATGCCGGTTTCGCACATAGAAAGGATCGGATTCGCGTTAACGGAATCAACCTTGGCTGGACGGATACTCCTGGAGAACGTGAGATGCAGGCGGTCAAGCTTGGAAAAGGCGAATCATGGCTGGCAGAAGTCGAATCGCGGATGCCATGGGGCCGCCTCATTCAGCCGGAAGACGTCGCGCGGCTCACCGTGTTTTTGCTTAGCGACATTTCGATTCCGATGACCGGGGCGCTGATCGACCAAGATCAAAATTATGTGCTCGGTGTTCTAGGCTGATCAGCTAACAACCCTTCCCGTAACGGTACGGAAGGCATTTGGTTTTTACGGCCCCCTTATTTGAGTCCTTTTGCGTTCTTTGCGCGAAATTCCACCCTTGGACTACTCCATCTAAGCAGACGCTGGTGTCACTTATTGGGTCGTCCAACCGCCGTCAATGACAATGTCTGTCCCTGTAAGGAAGCCGGCCGCCTCCGAACACAAGTACAAAGCGAGATGACCAATTTCTTCCACTCGTCCCCAACGGCCGACCGGGATCTTTAAAAGGAATTGCTGATTAAGCTCCGGGTTTTGAATCAACGCCTTATTCATTTCCGTGGCGAATGGGCCAGGACTGATTCCGTTGACGGTGATGCTCTCAGGGGCGAGTTCCAGTGCCAAAGCGCGCGTTAAGCCGAGTAACGCGGTTTTGCTGGCGGAATAAGCTGAACGACCGGGAAGAGAAACGTGGCTCATGATTGATGTCATGTTAATGATGCGACCGTAGCCACCGCCTTTCATGTGTGGGACAAAGCTTCTACACATCAGGAAAACGCTCGTCAGGTTGGTGTCAAGAACGTGACGCCACTCCTCAAGGGTGAATTCGATTACCTGTTTCCGAAGGTTCATCCCGGCATTGTTGATCAAGATGTGGACACCATTGAAAACTTCGATGACGTCGCGTTCAAGTTGGCGAACTTTCGCCTCATCTGAAACGTCAGCCTGAAAGGATTCTGCTCGTCCGCCCGCGGCCTCCACTTGAAGCTTCACAGCGTTCAGCTGTTCAAGGTCCCGCGAGACCAGCGCCAGATTCGCACCCGCAGAGCCTAGCGCCATGGCCATGGCCTTGCCAAGGCCTTTACTCGCGCCGGTGATTACGGCTACTTTACCATGCAGATCGTATTCGTTCATGTTCGGTTAACTGGGAGAAGACTGCCCTCAATGCAGTTTCAACGTCAACGATTTCCAGAGCCGCGGCTGTACAGGCTAGGCATTCCATTTTCCTCCAGCATCCGCACTTCTCCGAGGACAACTGTTTTCGGTCGCGAAACATGCCTTTTGTTGCGGTGACATTACGGATAGGAGAGGGCTTACTTACTTTGCCCGCCGCGACGTCTCTCAGACTTCGTCCCTGCCGTTTACAGTTAGACGCCACTGCGGTTACGGTGAAGTGTAGTGTTGCCAGCGTAGCTTCGAATACACAGAATCCAGTCTTAGCGTTGAATTTTATGACTGAGCATGCGAGTAAGCTGCGTAGCCAAGAGTGGTTTGGCAGGAAGGGCCATCAAGGCTTCATCTATCGATCCTGGATGAAGGGCCAGGGGCTGCCTAACGATCTTTTCGAGGGGCGGCCAATAATCGGCATTTGTAACACTTGGTCCGAGTTGAATCCTTGTAATGCCCATTTCCGAGAAGTTGCATCCTATGTGAAGCGGGGTGTATGGGAATGTGGCGGAGTTCCGTTTGAGTTCCCGGTGATGTCTCTGGGTGAGTCGAACATGCGACCCACAGCCATGATGTTCAGAAACCTGGCCGCCATGGACGTTGAAGAGACAATCAGAGCGAACCCAGTCGATGGAGTGGTACTTTTGTGTGGTTGCGATAAGACAACCCCTGCGCTGTTAATGGGTGCAGCAAGTTGTAACTTGCCGGCTCTCGTGGTCTCAGGCGGCCCAATGTTGAAAGGCTGTTTTCGCGGACAACCTATAGGCTCCGGGACCGGAGTTTTTCAAATGTGCGAAGCCGTCCGAGCCGGCACTATGTCAGTAGACGAGCTTGCGGAAGCGGAGTCCGGCATGAATCGATCCAGGGGTCATTGCATGACAATGGGGACAGCTTCAACAATGGCATGCATGGTAGAAGCTCTTGGAATGGGTTTGCCGCAAAACGCAGCGATACCCGCGGCCGATTCTCGGCGCAATCTATTGGCCCACCTGGCGGGAAGGCGCATTGTCGAGATGGTGCGACAGGACGTGACCATGGACCGCATTCTTACCCGTGCGAGTTTTGAGAACGCGATCTTCACTCTTGCCGCAATTGGTGGTTCCACCAATGCGGTGATCCATTTGATCGCTCTTGCGCGAAGGATCGGTGTGCCGCTTGACTTGGAAGCCTTCGAGCTTGGAACCAAGCTGCCTTGCCTTCTTAATCTGCAACCCTCGGGCAAGTTTTTGATGGAGGACTTCTTCGACTCGGGAGGTTTACCTGTGATTTTACGGGAGTTGGCCGAAGGAGGCCTGCTCCACAAAGAAGCCGTCACTGTTAACGGCGCCACCATATGGGAAAACGTCCAGAAAGCCGAATGTTATAATCGCGAGGTCATTTGCACGCTCACTCAACCGTTTAAGCCGGCGGCTGGAATTGCGGTTCTTCGAGGCAACTTGGCCCCAAACGGGGCTGTCATTAAGCCTTCTGCGGCAACGGCCTCGCTCTTAACTCACACAGGGCGCGCGTGTGTTTTCGAGGATATTGAGGATCTAAATAGGCGTATCGACGACGAGGATCTTGATGTCGACCCAGAGGAC
>JAFAXJ010000641.1 GCA_019241095.1 Verrucomicrobiota bacterium
GGAAAACCGGTTGGAGACAACGGATCGGGCAATCCAGCGTTTGGATAACAAGAAACATAAACAGGAGCAATGTGCGACAGTTCTTCGATATAGGGGCGCAGTTCTTTCGGCCCAAGGGCACAATTAAGGCCAACGCTGAGGATCGGCGCATGCGAGATCGAAATCCAAAATGCTTCTGTAGTTTGACCCGTTAAAGTGCGACCGCTTGCGTCTGTGATGGTCCCGGAAGCCATGACCGGATAGCGTTTACCGATCTTCTGAAAATGCTCTTCGATGGCAAACAGAGCTGCTTTCAGGTTTAAAGTATCGAAGGTTGTTTCCACCAGCAACAGATCCACCCCCCCCTCAATCAATGCTTCCACCTGCTGCTGATATGCGTCCTTCACCTGCTTCCAGGTCACTTCGCGTTTTCCGGGATCATTAACATCGCGCGACAGTGACAAGGTACGATTTAAAGGCCCTATTGAGCCCGCGACGTAGCGTCTGTGCCCTGGATGCTTGGACATCGTTTTTTGAACAGCTTCTCTGGCAAGACGAGCCGCAACTCGATTCATCTCGGGCACAAACTCTTGGAGGCCGAAATCTTCTTGCGAAATAGTAGTTGCGTTAAAAGTATTCGTTTCAACGATATCGGCGCCTGCTTCCAGATATTGTTCGTGTATTCGGCTGATGATTTCCGGACGGGTAAGAGACAGAATATCGTTATTATTTTTCAGGAGTTTTGGGTGGTCAGACAAAAGATCACCACGATAATCATCCTCCTTGAGGCGGTATTGCTGCACCATGGTACCCATAGCGCCGTCAAGGATCAGAATGCGTTCCTGAAGCGCGTCAACAATATCAAAAGAGTTTGATTTCGGTAATTGCATGAACAAAGCAAAAGCTTAGCAGAGAGCACGAACGCCAGCAAACACATATTCATGCATCAAGATAATTTGATACGTCCAGTCCTTTCGCCCGACTCTGCCTGGTGACTCCCTTGCCCTTTTCTTTCTCGGGTATTCTTCAAATGCCTTCGACGTATGTCAAAGGACTCTAGCGTGCCCTCTCCAGAACTCACGCAAACACATCTGCTGCGACCGCAAGCACGAACACAATGCTTACAAATGCGTTGCTCTGAAAGAATGCGCGGTTGATTGCACCAACGTCCAATTGAGCGGCAGCTTGATGTTCGTAAATCAAGGCGGCCAATACAAGCACAAGAAATGCAAAGTAGATGATCCCGCGTCCACTGACGAGACCAAACAAGATTAAACAGGCAAACAAAACTCCATGCATCACCTGCGCAAGACGTAAGCTCTGCGATATTCCGTATTTTACTACCATGGATCTAAGTCCTCTGCCCTTGTCAAAGTCATAGTCCTGGATGGCGTAAATCAGGTCGAACCCGGCCACCCAAAAGACAACTCCAAGCGCCAGTACCAAAGGAGCAATCCCGAACTGACCCCTCACGGCAAGCCACGCGCCAACCGGTGATACAGAAAGAGCTAAGCCTACAAAGAACTGGCTGTACGACGTAAAGCGTTTCGTCAACGAGTAAAAAAAAACGATCACGAGGGCAACGGGCGAGAGCAGAAAGCAGAGCAGATTGATCAACCAAGAGGTGAAGATAAAGGCTGCCGCAGGCACAATTACCAGTACCCAGCCCACCCTTTTACTCACCAGTTTATGACGGCCGGCTGTGCGCGGATTTTCTTTGTCGATTTCCCAGTCGACCACTCGATTAAAGGCCATAGCAGCAGTCCTTGCAAAAACCATCGCAAGCAGAATAAGCATGACGAGACGTATGCTGGGAAAACCGCGAGCTGCGACCAGCATCGCCCCCAGAGCGAATGGCAGCGCAAAGACCGTATGAGAAAACCGGATGAACTTGAGAGCTCGGCCAACAGCTGTCATGACTGTATCATTGCGTTAAGGCGAACCTTGCCTCGTTTCATTTCACGCAAAAGATTGCTGCGTTTCAGAACCACGGAACTTCTCACCACCTGTAATGGATATTCAGACCGGTGTCGCTCAGCGTAAAAGCCCGGTCGCCATTTGAGGGAAAATTCCGAGCAGGAACGTGAACAGGACAAGTAGAACGATAGTGGCGAATGACAGCCCACTCACCGGAATGGTTGCACCGTTAGAAGCCGCGGATTGCCAATACATTGCCCTGACAACCTTCAGGTAATAGTAAAAACCACATCCGACGGTAATGATGCCCAGAGCCAGCAATACGAATTGTTGGCTTTCATAGGCAACTTTGAAGACCAGGAATTTGCCCAAAAAACCGGCGGTAAAAGGAACTCCAGCTAGCGACATCATCGCTACAAGCAGCCCAAACGCAAGAAGCGGAGACCGCTGCGATAACCCGTTGAAATTTACAATTTCATCTCCGTCCGCGTAGTTCGAGACGATGATCAGAATCAAAAAGGATAGCAAAGTCATCAGCAGATAGGCAGCGAGATATATAACAACGGCTTGCCCTGAATCGCGCGCACTGATACCCGCCACAGCCATCAGCAAATAACCGGCATGGCCTATACTCGAATAAGCGAGCAAGCGCTTGAGATTTGTCTGTGGCAGGGCCGCCAGATTGCCGTAGATCAAGGTTGCCGCGGCCAAAATGATCAGAGCTGCTACAACTTTGTCTCCTACGGGCGGAAGGCTCTGAAAGGCCTGCACTACTCGCAGAAGTACAATGAAGCCAACTGCCTTTGAGCCAACAGACAGAAAAGCCGTAATTGGAGTCGGGGCGCCTTGGTAGACGTCAGGAACCCAGAATTGGAACGGAGCGGCGGCAATTTTGAACCCCAGGCCGACAAGCACCAGAAGAGCTCCAAAAAGAATCGCCGAATAGTTCTCCGCCCCAAGCGCAGGCAGCACTTGTTGGATTCGAACAAGATTCGTATTTCCAGTTACCCCAAAGATCCACGCAGCGCCATAAGCGAAAAAGCCCGTCGAAAAAGCCGACAGAATCAGATATTTCACTCCAGCCTCAAGCGAACTCGCGTTGCGTCGCATGAATGCAACCAGTACATAAAAAGAGATCGTAACCAATTCAAGGGAGACAAAGATGAGGATAAAATCGATCGCAGAAGCCATCCACATCATCCCCGCACAGGTAAGAATCGGGATCGCAAAAAACTCGCCAAGGCCGGCTTGAGAAGAAATTCCTGGAACAAAGCGCTGGATGGTCGTTGCGTAATCGACCGACATAATCAGGACGATTATTGTCGTTAGGACAACGAACTTTTTGAAGAAGATCGCAACAGGGTCGAAAACGTAAGAGGCCATTCCCGTGGGACCGGGAGGGAGAAGTTGTAAAATCAGGAATATAACGCCCAAGCCTACCATTCCAATGTATGCCAAAAGCGTCCGATCCTGCTTTTCGGTGAACGACTCTACCAGGAGCAGGGCTAGTCCCAAACAAAGCACCAATAGTTCCAGAAGGGCGGGTGGGAAGCTCATTTCACGAATAGCCGCAATCCAGGTTCAATCGCATCAACCACGATTCGCGGAATCAGGCCGACAACTAGCAGACCCGCAACCAGCAGCATGATTGGCCATCCCAGACCTATAGGGATGTCCTGTAAAGTCTGCCAGCGAGCCTGTTCCTCACCCATAAAAATCGCGCGATACGCTCGTAACATATAAACGGCGGAGATAACGACACCCCAGAGAGCAATAGTGCCCACTATCTGGAAAGCGCCGAAGCCAGGCACCGAGTTCTTAAAAGCTCCGAAAAAGACCAGAAGCTCGGAAGCGAAATTTGCGAATCCTGGCAATCCGATCGATGCAAACATCGCAAGACCAAAAAGAAAACTAAGCATCGGCATCGTCTTCGCGAGTCCGCCAAGATCCTGATACTCCAATGTGCCGGTCTGTCTCCTTACCTCTCCTGCAACAGCAAACAAGGCTGCGATAGAGAGTCCATGAGCTAACATAAGTAGAGCCGCTCCGTTTAATCCGATAACATTAAAGCTCGCGATGCCCAAGAAGATATAGCCCATGTGCATCACACTTGAGTATCCCAGAGTCATATCAAGGCGCTTCTGCGATATGGTTGCCAAACCTATAAAAAGAATATTGCAGGCAAGAAGCACCATCAGAACAGTCGTCCAATGTCGAGCTCCGTTTGGCAGCAACGGAAGCGCCAGCCGAAGCAGGCCGTACAGCCCGAACTTTTTAAGCACGCCGGCATGGAGCATTGCAACCGGCGTCGGCGCTGAAGAGTATGCTGAAGGAGCCCAGCTATGGAACGGGAACAGCGAAATCAGTATCCCGAAACCAACCAGCAAAAGCATATAGACCGAAGAGGTATGGGGACCTGCGAGGCCCCGCGATGACGCTAGCTGCAAAAGTTTTACGATATCGAACGTGCGCTGGTCCGGCGGCGGCATGAGATACAATCCAATCAGGCCAACAAGCAGAATGATACTCCCGAGAGAAAGATAAATGGTTATCTTCCACGCCGCGTTCTGGCGGTTGCCGGTTCCCCAGATTCCGATCATTAGAAACGTGGGAATGAGAGCCAGTTCGTGAAAAGCGTAAAAGAAAAATAGGTCTAAGGCTGCAAACGCCCCTGCAGCACCCGCTGCTATAAAAAGCACGCACGCATAGTACCGGAAATCGGCGTTGGCTGGCGAAACCCAGACTGCGGCAAGCCCGACCACGCCAGTCAGCAGGAGCATCGTAGCACTCAGCCCGTCGACCCCGAATGCAAGCCTCAAATCCCATTGCCTCACAAGGGACAACCCGGAAAGAAACTGAAAACCCGCGGCGTGCCGATCATAAAAAACGAAAACTAGCAATGCCGATACGAACGCAACCGCCGCTGCTCCTACTGCCGCCCTGCGAGCAGGTGCTCCGAGC
>JAFAXJ010000093.1 GCA_019241095.1 Verrucomicrobiota bacterium
GTCCACAACAAAACAGCAAAGAGTGATCGCACATACAGGTCACGGCCAGGAGTCCGATAGATCAAGCTACCCTCGCCGTAACATCTTGTTGCAGCCACTTCCAGAGGCTCTCCAACGCACCGGCAACTTCATCTTTGGTCGCAGAAAGGTGTTCCAGAGTTACTTCTGATCTTTTGCCGAAAAGATAGAACTTAATCTTCGGTTCTGTGCCCGATGGACGCACAGCTATCCGGCGATCGTCCGCAAGCGCAAAGATCATCATCTTTTCAGCAGGCAGCAGATCATTCTCTGAATCTCGAATGCCGTCATCAAAAAAATCCGTCGCAGCAATTACTGCGGACCCGTCCATTTCACTTGGAGGTTGCCGGCGATAGGATTCAGCAACCCGCCTGATCTTATCTGCGCCTTCAGCCCCTTCGAATACAAACGACTCAGACCTTTCAGCATAGTAGCCGTATTCAAGAAAGATTTGATCGAGAAATGAGTCGAGGGTGAGGCCTTGAGCTTTAACAAAGGCAGCAAGTTCCACAAACATTAATGAAGCGCTATTCGCGTCCTTATCCCGCACAAAATCTGCACCGCTGAATCCATAACTTTCCTCACCTCCCGCAACAAAATAAACGGAATACTGAAGTCGAGACGAACGAGTTTCTCCTTCAGACAGTTCTCGATAGCGGCTACGAACGGTTTTTGGAAGGGCCGCTTCATATTTTCCAAGCTTCTG
This sequence comes from Verrucomicrobiota bacterium, assembly GCA_019241095.1. Lineage (GTDB taxonomy): Bacteria > Verrucomicrobiota > Verrucomicrobiia > Chthoniobacterales > JAFAMB01 > JAFAXJ01. The sequence goes on from JAFAXJ010000093.1 coordinate 725, forward strand.
CCCAATGTATTTAAACCCAGTCAAGGTTTCGACGCATCGGACCCCCTCCTTCTCAGCAATGGCCTTCTGAAGGTCGGTGGTGACCAGCGTCTTTACAATGACTCCGTGGCCTTTATTCTCATCATTGATGATTCCGAGCTCCTTTAAAGTTTTGATTCGATAATAGATGATTAGCGACCCAATCTGGTTGCCAGAGAGAAGCTCCATCTTTCCTCGCCTGTTTCGAAAGGCTATTCCCATGCGGTCAGCGTCCGGATCGGTGCCGATAACCAGGTCTGCGCCTTCCTTTTCGGCCAAACGGATCCCCATTGATAGAGCTTCCGCGTTTTCTGGATTTGGCGATTGTACAGTTGGAAAAGAGCCATCCGGATCATTCTGCTCGGCCACCGTCACGGTTTGAAATCCAGAATCGCGAAGGAGCGGCAGCGTGATCGCTCCGCCTGTGCCGTGAATCGGCGTGAATACGATTTTCAGATTGTCTTTCGGAAGATCAGGTCGAAGGAACAGCGTTCGGAGACGCTTTTTATATGGCTCATCCAGATCGCATGTAACCAGTTTCCCTTGTTTATCCGCCGGGAAATTCAAAGAGCGCTCGCCGGACCTGTCATTTATCTGCTTAATGATGCCGGAAGCGTGTGGCTCTACAATCTGTGCCCCATCGGAAAAGTAAACTTTGAACCCATTATCATGTGGTGGATTGTGGCTAGCTGTGATGACAATACCAGCTGTCGAATTCGTATAGCGAACCGCGAAAGACAGCTGAGGGGTGGAACGAGCCTCTTGGAAAAGGAAAACGTCACATCCATTTTCGACAGCTGTTTTTGCAGCCAATTCAGCAAATTCTCTGGAGAAAAAACGGGTATCATGAGCAATGACGAGGCTTGGTTTTGGACGAGAGCTGTTATTTGCGGGTAAACTTTCTTGTGAACTATAAAAATTTGTCAGGTAACCGGCTAATCCCTTTGTGGCGCGCTTGATGTTATAGAAATTCATCGCGTTCGTTCCCACACACGGAAATTCCGGACGCTGATTTTTATCGCGGCTACCACGCTCTGCAGTAGTCACCATCTTACCGATGGTACGACCACGTAGTCCGCCCGTTCCGAATGTGAGTGTTTTGAAAAACCGATCGTTCAACTCGGCCCAGGCATTTTGAGAAACCAGTTCCTCGACTGCGGAATAATGGACCGGATCATTATCCTGGGTTAGCAGTTGTAGAATATTGGACGCGCTCGTTGACAACAGCTTTGCCTCTTCAACCGCATGCTCAATCGACTTTCGAAGAACGCTCATCGGCCCTAGCCTGAACGAGGTCTGGAGTAAGATCAAGAGCCGGGGCTGTGGGTCTCTCAGGTAGACTTGCGGCGCAAGCCCGCTACGAGTTATTGGAAGCTGCTTTGGCCTCGCTCTCCTTGAATCTTCTGACTCAATCCATCGCAAAACGGGACAAAATGCGTTCCGCTGAGACGAACGCTGTTCGGCTCGTCAACGCTGAGGGTGACGGGATATCAGATCTCATTATCGATGACTTCGCGGGGAACTGGCTCGTGCAAACCGCGAGCAAAACGGCTCCTGTTCTTCCGTTGATTCCGGGATCCCTCTATTGGAAGCTAACAGAAAAGGGCAATAGACAGTTGCCGGTCCACATCGCGGGGAAAAAGCTCGAGAGTCCTTTTTTAGTTACTGAGTCGGGGCTGCACTTTGAGATAGATTTTCGGTCCGGATATTCACCCGGCCTGTTTCTTGATCAGCGCAATAATCGGTCAAGACTAAGAACAAATTGTAATGGGCGAACAGTTCTCAATGCTTTTGCTTACACTTGCGCGTTCGGGGTCGCGGCAGCTGTCGGAGGTGCGTCGACTCTGAATTTGGATCTATCACGTCATTATCTAGATTGGGGCACGAGAAACTACCTGCTCAACCGAATCGATCCACGGAACCATGGCTTTATTGCCGGCGACGTTTTCGAGTGGCTAAAAAGTTTTTCCCGACGCGGGCGGCGCTTCGACATTATCATTCTTGATCCCCCGACCTTTTCTCGCGATCGAAAGTCAAGAGTTTTCCGAGTGCAGGACGACTTTGGCACCTTGGCAAAACTCTCCGTGGCTTGCCTGTCCGAGCATGGGACTATCCTTTGCTGCACTAATTATCGTGCGATAACAGAGCAAACATTTGTAAAGATTCTGAAAGACAACATGCCTCGCAAGATGAGGTTTGAACCTGCGGATATGCCTCCGGACTTTCCAGGCTTTCCCTATCTTAAATCAATTTGGGTGACATCGTGTCAGTGAAGCTTGCACTCTTGAGCGAGTTACTCCAGAAATTGCGCATGCTTCGCGTTCTCACGCTTTCTTTTTGTGTAGCAATTTTCCTGCTTGTGGGCTGTGACAATCGGACAGCGGACGCGGTTCGGTGGGACCAGATTGCTGCAATGCAGAGAAAAGGTGAAGGGATCCAGCCCTGGACTCAGGCGAACTCGCCATGGAGAAACGCGGAGCACCGGAAAGATTTACCCTGGTAGCGTATCATACGAGTCCTTTCGTATCACCCTAGTATGCCGGGATAACAAGCCTCGAAGCCCACGTAACGTGTCTAGACTGAGGACCACCTCCTGATTTTTCAACCAACCAAGAAACGGCGTACCGCCATCGGTGCGGCAATCCCAGCACCGAAGCGCAGACTATGGACATTGTGTTTCGGGACGCTCTTCGACGATACCTCCTCAAGTGCTCGGCTCCCTGCCTGCTCCTGGTCTAGGCTATGGATTGGGCCTCACAAATATAGGTTTTTCGAGCAGTCGATCGTCATAATCGTCCAACGCGTCTCTTCGAACGCTGCCCATTCCAAACTGAATTGGAACATACCTTGTAACCTCCAGGAGATGATCAAACTGGCTTGATTCGGCTGCATAGGTGCGTTGAACGTCACGCGTAACCAATTCCGCGCGAATGTCCTCCATCAGCGCACCAAACGATGATGAGGGTGGTGCCAGATAGTGACTGAAAGAAAAGTTCCCCACGCCGGCATTCATTGACGTTCCGTTCTGAGAAACTGCGGCAAAACTTGCTTCCTGACGTTCGTGCGCTTGAGCCCTTACATGATCAAAGGGGATTATTGCGAATGGCTTCGCAAACTCCTCCAAAGCCAATCCTTTCTTATCGTTCTTAGGTTGAGCTGCCGCAGGCAACGGCAACACAAAAAGAAAAAGCAATAGCCGGGATGCAGCAGAAATATACGTCCGGGATTTCATTTCGCCCTTAGGCCTCTTTTCCTTTTCGCCGCTCATTGTTCTCGAGAGTGATCTTGAATCTAAGCAGGCCTACTCAGGTTCTGCGCTACCGATCTGAATGTAACGCTCCGCTTCAGGAACCAGTTTCAAAAATTCTTTGTAGGCGAAGCTTAAATGTTCGGCATACCGAAAATGCGCCCCAAGACCCGTTCGAAGTTCCACCTCATAGATGAATTTGTCAGCGTGCGTAGAATGTTCGAAAGGAACTTGTTCACCCAACAGGTAAGCATAGTAATGCGAACCGTTGGCCGGTTCTTGTTCCGCCAACTTTGTTATCAACGCACTATGCCGTTCCAGCAGAGGTCTAAGCTCAGGATGACTGCTTTCGGGAGGCACGTAAAACCCGACCGGGTTTAACGGTGTAAACCTGTAGCCGCTTCGGTGCCGATTCAGGTCGCGAACTTCAGCGATGG
>JAFAXJ010000132.1 GCA_019241095.1 Verrucomicrobiota bacterium
GTTAGCGATGGCATGGCTTCGCTGAATCGTTTCCCATGAGGAATGCTGACGGGCGCCGTACTTCTCTTTTTCTGAAGGATGCCAACCGATAGCAGTGGGATAAAACAAGATTTCCGCCCCGCTCAAAGCAGTCAATCGCGCTCCTTCCGGATACCATTGATCCCAGCAAACCAAGACTCCTATCTTGGCATGTTTGGTTTGCCACGACCTGAAGCCAAGGTCGCCCGGGGCAAAGTAAAACTTCTCATAGAACAGCGGGTCGTCAGGAATATGCATTTTTCGATACTTCCCAAGATAAGTTCCATCTGCGTCAATGATGGCAGCAGTGTTGTGGTATAGTCCAGGAGCGCGCTTCTCGAATAAAGGTGCGATGACAACTATTTTGAGCTCGGCTGCGAGTTTGCCTAAGCGCTCCGTTGTCTTTCCTGGGATCTGTTCGGAAAACTCAAAATACTTGTGGTCTTCAACCTGACAAAAATATTGCGTAGCGAAAAGTTCCTGCAGACAGACCATGTTTGCGCCTCTTGCTGCCGCATCCCGAATCATTGACTCCGCTTTCCGCAGGTTCTCTTCGAAAACCATCGTACAGCGCATTTGGATCAATCCGATGGTCGGCATACGCTTCATCTAGGGTGGATTTTCTGTACCCGCAAAGCACGATTTGTAAAAACTTCGGGAATAGCGTCCTTTCCAGAATGTTGAAAGATATTCGAGTCATCATCCAAACAGGGAAGGGAGCGATCGAAGCGACATTGTATCCTTCGAAGACGCCAGTGACAGTGTCCAACTTTTTGAATCTGGCGTCACGAGGCTATTATGAAGGCCTTAAGTTTCATCGCGTTGTTCCACGATTTGTTATTCAGGCTGGTGATCCGATGGGAACCGGGGCCGGCGGTCCCGGCTACCGGTTCGAGAATGAAATTAATTCTACTTTGTCTCATAACACGCCGGGGGTTCTGGCTATGGCAAATGCGGGCCCGGACACAAACGGTAGCCAATTTTATATTACCATCGATTATCTTGCGGCTGGCCACGTGAACATGCTTGATGGGAAATATTCAATCTTTGGTGAAGTTAAAAGCGGTTTGGAGGTAGCCAAAAGCATCGCGCAGGGAGACCGAATAGAATCGATTCAGATCTTAGACTCGCCTGCAGAGGTTTTTGCTGATCAAAAGCAGCGGTTGACTGAATGGAATAAAATCTTGGACGGAAAGTTCGGAAAAAAGCTGAAACCGGCAGGATAGATCTTTTGATTGAACGCAATCTCTGCAGCGCTTCTCAGGAACTGAATTCGTGGATAGGAGGCAAGACTCTGCCGAGCTAGACTGCTGGAGCATCAAGGATAGTTCAAAGGTGGACTTGTTAATTGCATCCTTGCTCACGTCATTTAAGCTCAAAGTTCTCAGGGATTAACTACTAGCGCTCTGAAAGACCTTGATGTTTACCAACAATCTAGGGCGCGGCGGGAACTTTGCTCTCCGGTCAGCAAAACGACGCAAAGCGCCCCAGAAATCACGAACTCGGGAAACCGAGCCTCAGGAATGCCGGGTTCCGCGAAAGCTCAGGGTACAATTCGTAAATGTCCATAGTAAACTGAGTGGTGAACCGCTCCACCTGCTGTTGAAACTGCGAAAACGGCACCTTGATTGCACCGGGAGCGTAGCTTGCCGTAATAACCACATCATTGCCCTGTTTTCGAAACTCCAGCACCGCATCCGATTCGGTAAACTCGAATTTCCTTAGTGTTTCTGTTGCGGTCAGTTGTCGCACAATCTGCTGCAAAGCAGCCGTGAAATCGATAAGAGGTATCCAGCTCCATTTGGCGCTGAGATCAACGTTCGCATGTTCGAGAATAATGTCTCCTTGAACCACTTCGTACCGCAAGGTCGTTTCGTCCGCACTCGATAAATCCTCAGGTTCTTGTTCCCCGCCGTCTCTAATTCGATAACTCAGCTGCATACTCAAAAAGGAAAAGCGGTAACGACTTTATTTCTGGGACTAACAACTACTCTCAGCCGCGTAGCCGGTTCACCGCGAGTTCCAGTCCCAATTGCCCGCTGAAAATCATATTCAAAAATTTCGCCCGCACGTCCGTTAGTATTAGGCCTGACTTGACCGTTTGCTACCGATTCATCAATCATTTGCCTCAGAGAATCTTCTGTCACTCCTGGGAGAAATTTCCCTGCGCCTTCCGCCGGACTATTTGGCCAGTGCCGGTCTATAATGTGCTGGATGGTCCGATGCGTCAAAGACACCTTATTTGCCGAAGCAGGTCCACCTGAAAACTGTGCTAACGCTACATCTCCGAAGATGATGGATGAAAGCACGATTAAATAAATTGAGCGAAGCATAGCTGAAATGTTGCAATAATGATGCATTTATTAACTGGGCTGGCCGGGCTGTGAAAGGTTAGCATCCTTCTCTCTCAAGCATTGGATTGCCGATCGTGGATCGGAAGCCTTGAAAATACCTGTTCCCGCTACCATGACGTTGGCTCCAGCGAGTCGCGCAATCTCGGCAGTTTCCTCGTGAATTCCGCCATCGACCTCAATGTGAAAGTCAAGCCTTTGATCCTGTCTCAAATCCGCGGCGCGCCTTACTTTCTCGATCATTTCGCTGATAAAGGTTTGACCACCGAAACCCGGATTGACTGTCATAATCAGCAGCAGATCAATCTGGTTCAAAAATGGTTCTACTTTCTCGAAAGGAGTTGGCGGACTGATAGCCAATCCACAGCTTGCCCCCTCATGGCGAATTTGCCTCAGGGTCGCGCCAATATCGTAGTCAGGTTCAATATGGATTGTGATGTTGGAAGCGTACGGGAGAAAACGAGGAAAGAAATGATCAGGTCGCTCGATCATCAAATGCACATCGATGGGAACAGTTGCAATTTTTGAAATCGATTCTGCAACGGGCGGCCCGAAAGAAATGTTGTCCACAAAGTGGCCGTCCATGACATCCAGATGCAGCCAGTCTGTGCCTGCTTTTTCGATTCTGGCGCATTCCTCACCAATTTTGGTGAAGTCACATGCTAATACTGAAGCAGCAACTATTGTCCGTTTCATACTCATCAACTTAGCACATGGACGATCTCCTCGATTTCTCGAGTGACACCTATTTTATGGGCGAAGCATTGCGCCAAGCGAGGAAAGCGGCAGCTCAAGACGAGGTTCCGATCGGCGCCATCATCGTGCGGGGGAGAGACGTTATTGCGCGTGCGTGGAATCAAGTAGAGACCTTAAAGGATGCGACTGCACATGCGGAAATGTTGGCAATAACTCAAGCTGAGAGCGCGCTCGACGATTGGCGTTTAACAGATTGTGACCTCTACGTGACCAAAGAACCCTGTCCAATGTGCGCCGGTGCGATTGTCCATGCCCGAGTGAGCCGAGTCATTTACGGCTGTTCGGATCTGAAGACCGGGGGCGCAGGCGGGATGATCAACCTGTTGAATATGCCGGCAATGAATCATCGTTGCCAGATAACCGCCGGAGTCCGCGAAATGGAGTGCAGAGCAATTCTGAGACGTTTTTTTCGAGAAAAAAGAGGGACAGCCTTTGGCCCAAGCTCAGCCGAGCTATAATCGAATCAGGTGAAGGTCAGATCCCCCAGACGACCGCTCTGTGTTGATGCTGATTCACACCAAAAATCTAAGATTCTCGGCATCCTGGCTAATAGCTTGCGCGAGATCGATCTAACACCTTCGGCAGGCGGCGAAGCCACGTGTCAGAGTAACCAGGCTCGGGCTGAGCGAAGTCCCAGGTATTGAATAAACGAAGACAGTGCTGCCCAAGTCTTTTCCCTACAGCAC
>JAFAXJ010000140.1 GCA_019241095.1 Verrucomicrobiota bacterium
CGAATTGTCAGACGAGAGTGCCGATACGGAACTGAGATAAACGCAACGTCATTTCCAAAAAAGTCTCGGTATCCGGAGGTGCGCGTAACCGGCTCGATTGTTAAACGATGTTCTTTGACGCTCTGGCTCTCCCGGCTGATGGGAGTAAGCCGGAGTTCCAGATAAGCCTCTGCGACTGGATCCGGATATCGGTAAACTGTCGTGTGAGTGACACGAAATAACATCGTTAAAATAAGGTCGGTTCCGGCCGAGAGATCACATTTTGGTGACTCAAGAAGTTGTCGGTTATCACACCGTTTAATTTCCTCGTTTCATAAACAAGTTCGTCTAAGTGGCTGATCAGCTCGTCCTTACGCACAAGGAGCATCTCTTCCTCCTCTGAGTTGCTGAAAAAGCAATAGAAATCCACCCGGAGTACTTTCTTGGCGAATTCCTCCAAAAAGCCGAGCGCGGTCTGGGTCGACAGCGACGTTTCTGGCAATGACGCTGCTAATAGTTCAGCACAACGCCGCAAACAAAAGGTAATTGAACGCGGCATCTGCGCATTTTGCCATAGAAATTCCAGAACGTAGGGTGGTTCCGCTCGGTTCTGATAAACCCGCCGATAAGCATCACGACAGCCAAGAAGGCGCAAGAAAGCAGATAATTCGATTTCAATAGATCCACCGCGCGGTCGTCGCACTACTGACTGGGCGACGCTCGAGGCAGCATTTGCCGTCGTCACCGCTCGTTCGACGAATTGACCCAGTTCACCAAAGCGCCAGCCATCGTCGGCTAACATCGAAAATTGTGCAGTCGCGAAAAATTGGGGTATTCCGGAAACAGCAAGTTCCGCCAGGCGGCGTGTAATTTTTCGAGCTTCTGAATCTGGAACCGTTTCTCGAAAACGCACTCGCTGAAAACTGGTCCTCAGATCGGCAAGCACCAGCCATGCCTCAGGGCTAATTGTTTCACGCAACCTGTCTGCATTTCGGACCGCTCTCTGAACCATGCTGATCACAGACCCACTCGTGACGCCAAGCATTAACCTGTGCCGCTCGATCGGACTCGTCATGCTTCTTCGTCCCTTTTTCCCTGGCTGTTCCAAAGGCGGAAGCAAACGATCCCAAACGGGTCGATAGAGTTTACGTTCCGCTGAATTGAGCTCTTCCATCTCCAGGGTCTCAATGACCTGAATCATTCGCGAGACGTTCATCGCGCGTTCCAGATAACGGCCGAGCCAAAAAAATCCTTCAGCTACCCGGCTAGTAACACGTGCCATGGTAGTTCTGGGTCTTCGGACCAGAACCTGAAGCGATCGTTGCGAAGAGAACTCCTGAAGGACCCACGTATCCTTGCCACCCCCTCGATGTTCCGATTCCGGTCTTCCTTCAGCCTGCGAGGAAACTCGCGTTAGCGCTCCCGGGAACACTTTAAATTGGTCGCCTTCCCGGATCCCATAAACAATGTGATCTTGCAACCTGACGCTCCTTTTCCCGTTGAAAATGCAAACAGTTTCCGCACAATCCTCAACTGGTTGCGCGACATACAGGTGCGGTGCCCGCTTAAGCTCTCCTCGAAGGTCATTGCAGGATTTTTCATCCGCGGAACACTGCAAGAACTTCTCGCCAGTCAGATGCCGGAATCGAAACTGTTCAGGTTGCTCGAGAACTACCTCTCGCTGATCAAGATCACCGAGCCAATAGGTCTGCAGTACCGGCAATATCGGCATTTCGGCAAGGTAGTAGCGGATGATAACACTAGATACAAATAGCAAGCTTCGATCATCGGCGATTTGTGATCCTATGCTGTTAACAACCGCGACGGTACCCTTCCGCATGCAATGCACAAGGCCCGGAATGCCGTGAGGGCTGTCTTTCTTAAACACCAGCGGATCAAGCCAGAGGTCAGCAACTCGCGTATAGACAACATCAATACGGTCCAGTCCTGAAACCGTTCGTAAGAAAAGGCAGTCATCTAAAACAAGCAAATCACCTCCTTCAACTAAGGGGATTCCCATTCGTCGCGCGAGAAAGGCATGCTCAGAATATACTGCACTGGAGATTCCTGGAGTAAGGAGGACCGCTGAGCCGTCCGTTCGCGGAGATACCGATTTCAAGCTCAATAGGATTTCAGTAGGAACGTCGGCGATAGACTCGACCTGCGCACAGTCGAATAGTTCAGGCAGAACTCGAGCTAGCAGTCGCCGATTCTGGATCATGTAAGAAATACCTGAAGGGTGGCTGAAATAATGGTGCTTGATCGCAAGGTGTCCCGAACTGTCTCGAAGTATGCATAGCCCGCTCAGGTGGAGAAAATGGCCGTTTGCGGGGCGTAATCCGATAGCGCTTCTCTGGTAGTTTGGGCTTCCCAGTACAACGGGAATGGGAATCAGGCCGTCCTTTAGAATCTGTCTCTCGCCGTAGATATCGGCAAGGAACAGCTCGAACGCCCGAATTCGCTGCTGAAAACCCCGGACTATCAAGTCCCACTCTTCAGCGGAAAACATTTGTGGCAGAAGATCGCAAAACCAGCTGTTGCGACGCCCATCGAGTGGAAGTTCGAAGGTGATACCCAGCTCCCTGAGTGTAGCTTCCAACCTTTCCTCAAGCTCTCGCAAGTCAGTGATGCGCTCAAGACTTTGCAAGACCTGAACGTAAGTGGGATGAGGCTGACCTTCTGGAGTAAGGACTTCATTCCAACGATTTTGAGCCTGAGTCCCGTTGTGGATCATTGGTGCCCGGATTACTCGCAAACCCGAAGGCAGAAATCAAGTAAAGGCAGGAGGCGGGGAGTCAGGAGTCAGCAACCGGGAGCCAAGGGACTCGATGATTGGAAGATGTGCGAACAGGGTAGATCATATCCTTGGCGCACAGCCAGGTAGGACTCCAAATGCAATGCCGGAGGTTCTGGCTCATTGCTCACCTCCCGGGCAAGGCAGGGCCGGCGAGAGCGAGTCCAAATCCAGCTTTGCGAGAGAAACTGTCGTTTTCTATAATAGATGAGCCTCCCACTGAGGTCTTACCTATGTAGAAGCTGCGCTCCTTCCTTTACTTGATTTCTCCATTTCCTATCATATGTGATTCGGTTCATGGCAGTTCACGATCGTCATTCAGCAACCAAAGCTGCCGGGGTTGTCAGCCTGGCAGTGATGCTGAGCCGAGTTCTGGGTCTTCTACGCGATTTGCTTTTTGCCGCCCTGTTTGGGGCGGGAAGAAGTATGGATGCATTTATTATCGCCTTTCGTGCTCCCAACCTCTTGCGTGACCTTTTCGCAGAAGGGGCTCTTTCAACAGCGTTTGTGACCGTTTTTTCGCGTAAGATTGCAAAAGAAGGAGATGCTTCGGCGTGGCGGCTGGCTGCCAAGATGGCGACGCTAACGACCGTTTTCATGAGCTTGATCTCAATTTTGGGCGTGATTTTTGCTGATCCGCTTATCGGTTTGCTTGCACCAGGATTTGACCCTGCCAAACGCCATCTGACTGTCGTGTTGGCGCAAGTGATGTATCCGTTCATTCTTCTCATCTCACTCGCGGCACTGGTGATGGGAATGTTGAATGCGAAAAACCGGTTTGCTGTTCCTGCTCTGGCTTCCAGCTTTTTCAATATGGGTTCCATCGTTGGCGGGATTGGAATCGGATATATTCTTGACCCGACCTTCGGCAATCGGGCTCTGGTGGGCTTGGCAATGGGCACTCTGATCGGGGGACTCTTGCAGTTGGCTGTGCAACTGCCCTCCTTGAAATCGGTAGGCTTTCATTTTTATCCCGACTTCAAATGGCGTGATCCGGGGGTGGTCGAAGTATTAACCTTGATGGCGCCCGCGGTTATCTCGGGCAGCGCCGTCCAGGTTAATGTGATGATCAACGGAATCTTTGCATCACACCTGGGCGATGGTCCCGTGAGTTGGCTGAGTAACGCCTTTCGGCTGATCCAACTGCCAATCGGGGTCTTTGGGGTCGCAATCTCAACGGTGACATTGCCTGTAATCTCAAAAAGCGCTGCTTTACGCGATTCGGCTTCTTTTCGTAGCACACTCGCCCGGGCGCTGCGATTGGCCTTTTTCCTTACAATCCCATCTACTATCGGTCTGGTTGTCTTGGCTCGGCCAATTATTGAGCTCCTATTCCAGAGAGGGAGATTCTCTTCGCATGACACCTTTGAGACGGCTTCAGTTTTACAGTTTTACGCGATTGGCCTTGCCGCTTATTCAGGGATCAAAGTGCTTGCGCCAGCGTTCTACGCCATCG
>JAFAXJ010000283.1 GCA_019241095.1 Verrucomicrobiota bacterium
ATCCTCTGACAATAGCTTTGAGCGGAATCTCTACGGTCAAATTGAAATGAGGGGCGATCAACGGACGGCAGCCATCAATCACCATCGTGCGATATGCTTTGAAGGCATTGGTAGTATCATTTAGACTGATCCCGAAAAGGATTTGAAGAAAGCGATTAGCTATCCGATTCAGCTGCAGCTTCACCCAGGGATAATCAATAATGCCTCCACCTCTAATGAATCTGCTGCCGAAAACGCAATCCCAGCCTTCGTTCAACTTTTTCCAGTAGCGCACCACATCGCGACAGTCGTCCGATTCGTCTGCCATCATGATGACTACCGCATCGCCCTGCATCTGATCGAATCCACAGATGATTGCTCTACCAAACCCATGCTGACCTTCGTTCCGGACTGCTTTCAGGATTTCGATTCGTTGCTTTAGATCCATTAGCAGATCCCAAGTTCGATCTGAGCTGCCATCATCAATCACGACGATTTCATGCGGTACTCCGTGAAGCCGCAATTCCAGATGCAAATGTTCTACGGTGGAGGTAATGCAACCTTCCTCATCTCTAGCGGGGATCACTACACTGAGGCACTTAAGCTCGGGAGCGTTCGGATCGGCATTCATGAATTGGATGAGGACAGATCCAACCAGGAGGGATTGGCGATAGCATGCTCGGAAATCTCCGATAAAATCGAGGGCAGAGTCCGCGAAGGGCGCCATTTCCAAAGTGTCTCAGCCCGCGCAGAATCTAAAACGATCCAAGGAAGATCAAAGGGACGTTCTCTCGAGTCTTCCCCTACCTTTCCTGCGCCGAAACGATCCGTACACCAGTCACTCAATTCCAAAAGCGACATAGAATTGGCTAATCCACCAGAGACATTGCAAATCCGCTCTTGACCGTTGTCGCGGTAATTCATCTGCCGCCACACCAAGTCAGCGAGATCATCTGGATGCAAAGCGTCTCTAACTTGAAGGCCTTGACCATTAAATCCTGTGTACCGCAGGGAGTGCTTTGCATGCCACGCATGCACCCAATAGGAAAAGATTCCCTGTTCAGCAGTCCCGAACTGGCCAGCGCCTGCCACCACGCCGCATCGATTAATTCGAACCGGGAAATTAAACGCGTTTCCGTATTCCAGCGCCAATACTTCGGAGGCCAGCTTCGTTGCGCCATAGAATGATATAGGCGCCGTTGTCGGAAACTGTTCGGTGATTCCTGAATTTGAAATGCTCCGGTCCCCCGCAAGCTCTGGTACAAAGCGTCTGCCGTTGATCTGCATCTTCAAGTTTTTGAGATGTTTGATTGAGTAAACTCGGCTAGTGCTAAGGAGCGTAAAGCCGGCATTGTGACAAACACAATGTTCGAGCAGGTTCACGCTTCCAAGCAAGTTGTGTTCGACCACTTGACGACTGCTAGACCGCCTGTCGACCCCTGCAAGCACGCTTGGATTCGCTGCAGCATCTACAATCCACTCCGTAGCCGGCAAATTCTCGACATCACTGCGATTGCGAATATCCCCGTGAATGACTCGAATCCCAAGGCGTCCTAAATGCCGGTTCACTTCGCTTCCGGACCTCATCAGATTGTCAATGCCGACGATTTCTGTGGCGGGGCTGGAATTCAAGATCCAACGCGCTAGCGAAGAACCGACAAACCCGCAAATGCCGGCAATTAGAACCTTCATGAGAAAAATTAGGAAATTGACATCCGTGTTATGTGCATCAAGAAGAATCTTCTTCTAAATACCTTAGCTTCTACAGCGATTCGAGTTTCTCCCGATGATATCAAAAACCAAAAAGCTACTCGTAACGGGTTCCAGCGGCCTTATTGGCAGTGAAGTGGTAACCTTCTTTTGCAGCCGAGGCTGGGACGTGCACGGAATTGACAACAACATGCGAAGAATTTTCTTCGGCGCACAAGGTGACACTTCCTGGAACCGGAATCGCCTGCAAACCAGATTCGAGAGCTTTCAACATCATGAGTTGGATATCAGGAATCGGGCAGAGCTCGCTCACTTGGTCTCCAAAATCAAACCAGACGCCATTGTCCACACAGCAGCTCAGCCAAGCCATGATTTGGCAGCTTCACGGGCATTCGATGATTTCGATGTGAATGCCGGAGGGACTCTCAACTTGCTTGAAGCTATTCGTCAGCATCGTCCGGAAGCACCCTTTGTTCATATGTCGACAAACAAGGTTTACGGCGACGCACCCAATCGAATTCGCATGGTGGAGAAAGAGAGGCGTTGGGATTTTGCCGATCCTCAATTTGCCAATGGGATTCAGGAAAACTTTCCAATAGACCAGTCGATGCACTCCCTCTTTGGCACATCTAAATTAGCCGCCGACGTAATGGTGCAGGAATACGGTCGATATTTTCAAATTCCAACTTGCTGTCTTCGCGGGGGGTGCTTAACCGGTCCCAACCATTCGGGAGTCGAGTTACATGGGTTTTTGAGTTATCTGGTCAAATGTAACCTCGAAGGGCAAACATACCGGATTTTCGGCTATAAGGGCAAGCAAGTAAGAGACAACATTCACTCTTTGGATGTAGCGCATTTTATGAGTCAGTTCATTGAGTCTCCCAGAATAGCTGAAGTTTATAATCTTGGCGGAGGACGTGAAAACTCAATTTCAATATTGGAAGCATTTGAATTGATACAAAAAATCTCCGGGAAACGGATGTCCTACGAGTATGTGGACCAAAATCGTAAAGGAGATCACATTTGTTACATATCGGACCTTACCAAGGTAAAGGAGCACTATCCCACGTGGACGGTCACTCGGAATCTGGAACAAACCTTTTTTGAAATCTACGACTCTTGGATGCATCGATTTGTCGATAATCAGGCAAAAAATTGC